>JBEKAD010000006.1:0-21612 GCA_050018435.1 Terriglobia bacterium | reverse complement strand
CGGACGCCGCCCCTACCGGGGCTGACGAATCTGGAATGCCGTCACCATCCCACGGCTGGCTCGCCATGGGCTAAATGACCACGCCCGCTACGCGGGCTGGCTGCCGACGGTGCTTATCCTAGCGCCTATGCGGGTGAGGGGTCTCTTCGCGGGGAATGCATTCGTGGCCTTGGAGGTATGCGACACCCGCGACTTTGACGGAACCCTGGGGGAAGCGGGCGCGCGCTTGACGCATCTCCGTCCATTCTCTAAGATGGCTTACAGGCATTTAAGCCGCATGAGGCCATTAACGCCCGGCTTTCTGATTGTCTTCGGCTTGCCTAATCGGTGAAATCTGCGTAAGCTGTGGACTATGTCTCGAGGTCGCGCTGCCCGCTTGATCCAGGTTTCCCCCACCGACGTGGCGATTCCGGACAAGCTGTATTTCCGCATCGGCGAGGTCAGCGATTTGACTCGCACCAAAGCCTTTGTCCTGCGCTATTGGGAAACGGAATTCCCTTCGCTGCGGCCGGTGAAGGGCAAGTCCGGACACCGGCTCTATCGCCGCAAGGATGTGGAACTGATCTTCCAGATCCGCCGGCTCCTCTACGAAAAGGGGTTCACGATTGAAGGGGCGCGCCGGTATTTGGCGAGCGATGGCAAAAATCCCGCGGCGCAGACACACTTGTTTCAATCTCCCCTCGACATGGCGGAAATAAAGGCCATCCGGCAGGATTTACAGACGATATTGACAATGCTTTCGCGGAAGTGCTAGCGTGGTTAGGGAACAGGTTACAGGTTACAGGGAACAGTCGGTTTCCTCTGCCTTCACTGTAACCTGTAACCTGTTCCCTGTAACCTGTTTTATCGGGACGTAGCGCAGCCTGGTAGCGCACTTGCTTGGGGTGCAAGGGGTCGCCAGTTCAAATCTGGCCGTCCCGACCAAAAGTTCAGGTTTCAGGTGTCAGGTGCCCGGTTCCAGGTGTTCGGGTTCGCTCAGCCGGTCATTTTGCTGACACCTGAAACCTAGCACCTGGAACCTTTTTTTCGGGGCGTAGCGTAGCCTGGTAGCGCGCTTGGTTCGGGACCAAGAGGTCCCCAGTTCAAATCTGGGCGCCCCGACCATCCATCCCTGGGTGAATCACTGCATTACAAGCTATCCCGCGTCGATCACAAAGAGGCCATACTTCGCGACGCAGCAGGCGAAAAGCCTCCTCTGGTACAAATACGTTGTCCAGGCGATGTTTGGAGCGCCAGAGGAGGCTTTCGCTTGTCGGAGCAACGGGTCGCCTGCCTGGATAATGGCGTGGGAGACTACCCACTACTTAGACTCATCCACCACTTCAATAGCATACACGCAAGCGTAGCTCTTGATGGGGACGAACGTGAGCACCAGCTTGCCCTGGGCGTTGGGCTCGAGTCCATGGAAGGTTTTCTGCAAGGCCCGATTCGCCCCACCCGCCTCTTTGAAGATATCGAAATTCTTCAAAAGCTTTCTACCATTACAATCAACATCGAACAGCCGCCTCCCCGCTCCGCCTTGGTCGAGGCAGCCGAAATAGGTTTCAGCGAAGTAGAGCGTAACACCGTACTTGCCTTCCGTCACCGGGAGGGCGTAATCGAAAGAGCCCCAACGCTCCCCCGCCTAGACCAAGTCGCAGATTCGCTCCGCTCAGAGGTTGTGACTTTTTTGATTTGCAGGCCAGTTTCGGGTGCTTAAGTCTTTTGTTTTCAATCCCGACCTACGCGCGAATTTAAAAAAGTCACAAACTCTCAGGGCAGGGGAGGAGGGAAAAAGTATTATGGGTATTATCGACAGAAGGAGCTTCTTCAAGTTAGGTACGGGCTTGGTGGCAGGGCTCGTGGGAGCTACCGCCAGCATTCCCAGCGCCGAGGCTGCTGCCGGCGGCACGACGGCGGATACGGACGCGTCGGCCAAGAAAACCCGTCGCCATATTATTTCGCAATCTAATTGATCACTGACTGCTCTTGGATTCTTGGATGAGGTTGGCCACCTTGGAACTTGGGCCCACCGTCTCCACAAACAACATCTGCCTCGGATTCAAGTACATCCGGTCAGGCTGGTGCATTTCCTTGCCTCGCTTCACGAGGACGTTTGAGACCTTCTTCGTCTCCGGATCGGTCTGGCTGACGATGTAATAGACCTCGGTGAGCACCGGATGGGGGCCACCATAGCCTTCCAGCTTCCCGAAATAAACGATGCCGTTGGGCAGCACAACGGCCTGGTACGGCGTCGGAAACTTCACATCCCGGCTACGGACTCTGCCGACAATGAACGCCCCCGCCGCCACAATCACCAGCAGCCCTGCCACCGCCCACACCATCCGCGTCGCACCCGCCCATCGATTGCTCTGTTCCATGTTCCACCTCGTCGATTGAAGTTTCTCTCGAACCGCGGAAAAAGTAGTCCGCCGGGGGCAGGGCAATGACGCTCCTCTGTTACCTGCCAACCTTATCCCGGAGGTTATTCCGCCAGAATTCCGTCTCTGCCCGTCAGGATGTTCAAGCGCCTCCCGTTATGCAGGCCGATGACGCCGTAGCATACCACATTCCATTCCCTTGGGCATCAAATAGTAACATTTTTTTGACAATCTCACGCAAAGTCCGATAACAGGACTCCGATGGAGTCCATCGGACTCCAGAAATCGGAGACGCCAAGGCGCAAAGACTCGCGAGCAGGTGTAGCGCGGACCTGCTTTGTAGGTCCGCGGCTCGTCCCCTATGGGCAAGGGAAAGCCGCGGACCTACAAAACAGGTTCGCGCTACCCTTTTTTGGCACATGGACGGGATTTTGGCCAAGCGATTGCTGATATTCAGAGCGTCACTCGGGGCTCTTTTATATAAATCTTTTTGTTTCTATATCTTGCGGGTAATGGTTGGAAGCGGGTCAAACTCGCCCGCCGGGTAATTGTGCAAAGTCTTTGCTCGCAGGTTTCTATGTTCTTGATTGCAATCAATATATTGTGAGAAATCAATTCATCTCATGTCGCAAGGCTTTGCACTGTTAGCCAAGAGAGCATTACTGCCGTGACAGGCATCAGCTTTTGTTGTGCTGCTCGATCCGACGCCGTTGGACTTTTGATAGTTTAGGAAGGCCCGCGGGGGCCATTGCTGCCAGGGCGATATCCGAACGAGGGAGAATGTTGCTATGTTGTCTACGACTGTTCTATCGGCTGAAAAGAAACTCGGAGGGTACGCAATTCGCTGCGCAGGAGGGATCGTGGCCCTGCTCGTTGTGCTGTGTTTTGCAACGCCAGTGGCGCTGGGCCAGTGTCCAACACTGGCCAGCCCCGTGTCGACTTGGACGGACGGCAACGGTAACTGGAATAACGGCGGGAACTGGGACAGCGGCATTCCCAACAGCGCGACCACAAGCGCCTGCATCATCGACGGCACCAGTACGGTCACCCTGGACACAAGCCCGGCCATTGCCGACCTACAGCTCGCCAGTGGAAACACTCTGAATTTCAATGGCGGCACGCAGCTCTCGGTATATGGGACGCAGATCATCAACGCTGGCCAGATAAACGTGAACGGTGGAGGCGGCTCTAACACCCACCTGTATCTCGACAATAGTGTGACGCTGTCGGGTGGGGGCACGTTGACCTTGAGCACCACCGCCGCCAGCGGGGGCGCCGCTTGGCTCTATCAGAATAGCGGCTATACCTTGGACAACGTCAACAACACCATCCAGGGAGAGGGCTATATCTATAACAATGGTGCGACCATCATCAATGAGGCGGGCGGAACCATCAATGCCAACTCCGCGGGTGGTTCGCTGATTACCCCGCTGTATCTTGAGTACGGAAATATCACCAACGGCGGTACACTGGAAGCCACCAACAGCGGCGTGCTGCAACTGTTCCAGAATACGATCAACAACGCCGGCGGCAACATCACTTCCAACGGCGCTGACGTGCAAGTCTATAATGCCACCATACAGGGCGGCACGCTGAATAACAACACCGGGGGGACGATGGAAACCATTGGCACTTCGGTGCTGGATGGGAGCACGCAGGGTGCGTTGACGTTAAGCACCGGCAGTACCTACACGACGTCCAGTGGCTATGCGACCGAGGTTTTTGGGACCATCAACAACCAGGGCAACTTCCAGGTGAACGGTGGAGGCGGCTCTAACACCCACCTGTATCTCGACAATAGTGTGACGCTGTCGGGTGGGGGCACGTTGACCTTGAGCACCACCGCCGCCAGCGGGGGCGCCTCTTGGCTCTATCAGAATAGCGGCTATACCTTGGACAACGTCAACAACACCATCCAGGGAGAGGGCTATATCTATAACAATGGTGCGACCATCGTCAATGAGGCGGGCGGAACCATCAACGCCAACTCGACGGGCTCTCCGCTGACTAATACGCTGTATATTCAATACGGAAATATCACCAACAGCGGTTTAATGGAAGCCACCAACAACGGCGTGTTGCAACTATATTCCAACACGATCAACAACGCCGGCGCGAACATCACGGCCAGCGGCAGCGGCGTGCTGCAATTATTTTACGACACGATCAACAACGCCGGCGGCACCATCACGGCCAACGGCGCTGGCACCTCGATGCAACTCTTGGGTACGACCATCCAGGGCGGCACGCTGGGCGGGATGATCGAAGCCATTGGCGGCACTTCCGTGCTCGATGGGAGCACGTATGGTGCGTTGACGTTACTCTCCGGCAGCTCCTATACGCTATCCCCTGGCTCTGTGACCGAGGTTTTGGGGACCATCAACAACCAGGGCAACTTCCAGGTGAACGGTGGGGGCAATTCCAACACGTATATGTACACGATCGGTAACACCACGCTGCAAGGCGGGGGCACGTTGACATTGAACACCACCACCACCGGTGGCGGGGGCACCGCCTATCTGTGGCAGTACGGCGCCTACACCTTGGACAACGTCAACAACACCATCCAGGGAGAGGGCGTTATCTATAATAACGGCGCGACCCTGATCAATGAGGCGGGCGGAACCATCAACGCCAACTCGACGGGCTCTCCGCTGATCACCCCGCTGTATGTTGAGGACGGAAACATCACCAACGGCGGTACACTGGAAGCCAGCAATAGCGGCGTGCTGCAACTCTATTCCAACACGATCAACAACGCCGGCGGCAACATCACGGCCAGCGGCGCGGGCGCGACGGTGCAAGTCTATGACTCCACCATCCAGGGCGGGACGCTGAATAACAGCACCGGCGGGACGATGGAAACCATTGGCACTTCTGTGCTCGATGGGAGCACGCAGGGTGTGTTGACGTTAAGCGCCGGCAGTACCTACACAACATCCACTGGCTATACGACCTATGTTTTGGGCACCATCAACAACCAGGGCAACTTCCAGGTGAACGGTGGGGGCGGCTCCGATACATATCTGCGCACGGAGGACAATACCACGCTGCAAGGTGGGGGCACGGTGACATTGAGCACCACGACCACCGGTGGAGGGGGCTACGCCCGGCTCTACAATAACGGCGGCTACACCTTGGACAACCTCAACAACACCATCCAGGGAGAGGGCGTTATCTATAACAATGGCGCGACCCTGATCAATGAGGCGGGCGGAGTGATCAATGCGAACTCCACGGGTGGCGCGCTGAGTAACACGCTTTCAATTCAAGACGGAAATATCACCAACAGTGGTTCAATGGAAGCCACCAACAACGGCGTGCTGCAACTCTATGCCACCACGGTGAACAACGCCGGCGGCAACATCACGGCCAACGCCGGCGCCACAGTGCAGATCTTTGGCGGCGCAGACATCCAGGGCGGGACGCTGACCAACAATGGCGCGTTCTTGGGAACTCCTCAAAACAACCAGGCGATACTGGATGGGAGCACCGGCGCGGGCGCGGTCACGATTAATGGCACCTATACGAGCGCCTTGAGCACGCAGACTTACCTCCTCGGAACGATCAACAACCAAGGCAACATCCAGGTGAATGGGGGGAGTGGCGCCAGTACCTATCTGTGGGTCGACAGCAGCAACGTGACGCTGACGGGCGGGGGCACGGTGACACTGTCCTCGGCGGCCGGTGGCGGCAGCGCTAACATCAACCAGACGGCAGGTGGCTACACCCTGACCAACCTCGACAACACGATTCAGGGTGTGGGCACGATCAACGTCGCCAACGTAACCAATAGCGGCACCATCATTGCCGGCACGGCGGGGAATCCCGGCACGATCAACATCATTGGGAACTACACCCAGACAGGAACCGGAATCTACAACGAGCTGATCGGCAGCAGCACCTCCAACGGTTTGCTCAACATCAGTGGCCTCGCGACGCTGGGTTCGGGTTCGGGCACGGGGCTCAATATCAGCCTTTTGAACAATTACGACCCCGCCAGCGGGTCCACCTTTACCATCATGAACTACGGGTCGCTGGCCAGCGGCTCGGCGCTTAACATCAACCCCGCGGACCTTAACTTCGGTCCCGGCAACGATCAGCAGTGGCTGATCAGCTATAACGGCAACAATGTTGTGCTGACGGCAGAGAGCCTCGTCCCCGGCACGGTTACGGCCACGTGGACCACCGGTACCGGGAGTTGGACCACGGCCAGCCAGTGGAGTTGCGTCCCCGGGCCGTCCACCTGCGTGCCTGGCAACGGCGGCGGCACGGTTTACGATACGGGCCTGAACGCGCCCGGAAATACCCTCACTCTCCCTACCGGGAACAGCATTACCGTTGACACGCTGGCACTCCAGGGGGGCACCCTAACCATCCAGTCGGGCGCCAGCCTCGACTTGGCGAACCAGCCCGCCGGGATCACCGACATTCCCTCCGCGGCCGGGCTGATTGTGGCCGGATCGTTCACCACCACCGGCGGGACCACCAGTGCCCTGGCGGGCCTCACCAGTGTGGAAGGGTACCTCGAGCTGGACGGGCAGACCATTACGGATACGCCGGGCGGCACTCCCCCGACTCTCACCGTGGCGTCAGGCGCGTATGCGTGGCTCTCCGGCACCAATCTCACCGTGAACGGGAATGTGGCCAACTCCGGGGATACCCGGGTGAACGGCGGCTCGACGCTGACGGTGAACGGCGACTTGACCAACTCGCATTACCTCTTTACGGGTGTGGGCGGGTCTGGCGATACGCTGACTGTAAGCGGGACGCTCACCAACAACGCGGGCGGGTCTACCTGGATCGGTTATAACGGCGCGGGCGGCGACGTGGCCAACGTGAACGCTCTCGCCAACAACGGGTACCTTTATATCGGCTCCGGCGCGACGCTGAACATCACCGGCGGCGGGCAGGGAGTGACGGACGTGGTGGCGGGCTCGTCGCTCAATCTGTACGGGACGTTCGAGCTGAGCGGGAACCCCTCGCAGAGCGCGCTGGGGAACCTGACCAACGTGGAAGGTTTCATGCTCCTGGGCAACGGGCAGAACATTTCGGTGACGCCCGGGGGCAGTCCGGCGACCCTCACCCTGGCTTCGAACGGCTATGTGCAGGTGCGGTACGGGACGGATTGGACGGTGAATGGGACGGTGAACAACGCCGGCAACCTTTATCTTTACGACTCTGGCACGACAGCTAACTTCACCGCCCTAACCAACACGGGAACCACCTACATCAGCCCCGGGACGACCCTGAACCTGACGAATGGGATCACGGATATGCCGGGGCAATTGTACGTGTATGGGACCATCAACTCAGGAGGAAGCAGTGCTCTGGCGGGCTTGACGAGCGTGGAAGGGGGCCTCTATCTGGCCAACGGGCAGACCCTATCGATCACGCCCGGAGGGAGTCCGGCGACGCTGACCAATAGCGGCGTTTTCGCCATTGGGGGCGGCACGAACGTCACGGTGAATGGCAACGTAAACAACTCGTACGATTTCTCTACTGATTACAACGTGGGCGGAGGCGGCAACACGCTCAATGTGACGGGGACGTTCAATAACAATGCGGGGCAGTTCTTGGTATGGGGTCCCGGGGACCAGGCGACGGTGAACGCGCTGAACAACGCGGCCTCGGCCTACGTACAGGTCAACCAGGGCGCTACCCTGACTTCGAACACCACCCTCAACAACGCGGGCTACATATACCTTTACAACGGCACCACGCTGAACGTGAACGGGGCAGGTACCTCCAGCAACTCGGGTAATGTCTATTTGTATGGTGGGACGCTGGCCGGGAACAATGCGAGCGCCAACTTTAACAATACGGGGTTGATTTCAACGCAAGGTGGCCCGTCACAGCCGAGCACGTTGAATTTTGCCGGCACGTTTACCAATGGGCCCGGCGGCACCTTGAATCTCAATTACTCCGGCGATCAGGCCACCACGCCCACACTGGGCAATGGCGGGACCGTGACCGTAGCCTCCGGCGCCTTGTTGGGCGTGGGTACGGGAACGTTCGCGGCGGGCGGCGGCTTCCAGCAGCTTGCCAACGGAACCTTGAACGAGATCATTCAGAACACATCGCCCTCCGGGTTTGGCATCCTGAACATCACCGGCCCGGTTTCGCTCGCTGGGGCGCTGAATGTCACGCTCTTAAGCGGCTTCGACCCCACCGGAGATACCTTCGACATCCTGAATTACACCGGTAGCCTCACGGGCGCGTTCACCAACGGCACACTCTTCACGGCCGATGGCTACCAGTGGACGCTGACTTACGGTTCGGGCGACGTCCTGCTGAGCGCCGGGGCAATCCCCGGGTTGGTCGCCGCCACATGGTCGGCCGGTTCCGGGAATTGGACCAACGCTTTGCAGTGGGGTTGCAACCCCGTGTACGCACCCTGCGTGCCGAATAACAATGGCGTGACAGCTTTCACCGCCACTTTAGACTCCCCCGGGCAAACGCTGGCGCTCGATAGCACTTCGACTCCCACGAGCATCACGATCGACAGCCTGTCACTCGTTGCCGGCACGCTCGATATCGGATCGGGAGCGACGCTGAATCTCGCGAACCGGCCCGGCGGGATCACCGATATTCCCTCCGCGGCCGGGCTGATTGTGGCCGGAACCTTTACCGCCGGCGCCAACAGCGCCCTGGTGGGCCTCACCAGCGTGGAAGGGTATGTGGAACTGGACAACGCGCAGACCACCGCCGTGACCCCGGGCGGCAGCCCGGCGACGCTGACCGTGGCGTCTGGCGGCGACCTGCGGGTGAACAACGGCTCGACGCTGACGGTGAACGGCAATCTGACCAACTCCGGTGACGTCTATACGGGAGTTGGCTACACCGCCGGCAATACGCTGACTGTGAGCGGGGCGTACACCAACAACGGCCTGACTTATGAGGGTTACAGCAACACCTCCGACTTGGTGAACGTTGGCTCCCTGACGAATAACGGCGAGCTGGTGATTGACCCCAACGCGACGTTTAACATCACCGGCGGCGGGCAGGGGATCACAGACGCGGTAGCAGGCTCGACGCTCTACCTGTACGGGACATTCGAGCTGGGCGGGAACCCCTCACAGAGCGCGCTGGGGAACCTGACCAGCGTGGAAGGCTATGTGGAGCTGGATAACGCGCAGACGACTGCGACCGCGCCCAACGGCGGCACGCTGACCGTGGCGTCGACCGGCGACCTGCGGGTGAACAACGGCTCGACCCTCACGGTGACCGGCAATTTGACCAATTCGGGACTGATCTACACTGGCGTCGGCTACAGCGCCGGTAATACGCTGAATGTGAGCGGAGCCTTTACCAACAACCTGGACGCGTCGACCTACGTGGGCTATAACTCGAGTGCTGACCAAATGAACGTGGGTTCTCTCGCCAACGCCGGGTACATTCAAGTGGATAACGGCTCGAGTCTGAACATCGCCGGGTCCACGGACACCAACTCCGGCACCATAGCTCTCTACGGCGCGACCCTGTCGTCGCCCAGCCCCAGCGGAAACTTTGACAATACGGGTACCGTGAGGACGATCAGTGGTCCGGCCAGCACGGTGGCGATTGGCGGCACCTTTACCAACGAAGCGGGCGCCAACCTCACGCTCAACAATTCAGGCGATGTGGCTAAGATCGGTAACCTCGCCAACGGCGGCACCGTGACCGTGGCCGCCGGCGCTCTGCTAGGGGTGGGGACGGGTACCTTCACCGCGACGAGCGGCTTCCAGCAGCTTTCGAGCGGGACCTTGACCGAACTCATTGGCAGTGCATCCTCCTGGGGCGTGCTCAACATCACCGGCCCGGTTTCGCTGGCCGGGGCGCTGAATATCACCTTGTTGAATAGTTTCGACCCCACCGGAAATACCTTCGACATCCTGAACTACACGGGCACCCTCACCGGCGCATTCAGCAATGGTACGAACTTCTCGGCGGACGGCTACAACTGGACGCTGACTTACGGTACAGGCGACGTGCTGCTGACCGCCGGGGCAATCCCCGGGTTGGTCGCCGCCACTTGGTCGACCGGTTCCGGGAATTGGACCAACACAGCGGAGTGGGGTTGCAACCCGACGTACTCACCCTGCATGCCGAATAACACAAGCCCGACAGCTTTCACCGCCGAGATAGACTCCCCCGGGCAAACGCTGGCGCTCAATGGCAGTTCGAGTCCGATGAGCATCACTATCAATAGCCTGTCGCTCGTCGCCGGCACGCTCGATATCGGCACCGGAACGACCCTGAACCTGGCCAACCAGCCCAGTGGCATCATGGATATTCCCTTGGGCGCGGGCCTGGACGTGGCGGGAACGTTTACCGCCGGCGCCAACAGCGCCTTGGCCAACCTCGGAAGCGTGGAAGGCACGCTGACCCTGGAAAGCCAGACGTTGACCGCGACGCCGGGAACCCCGCCCTTCAGTAATTCGGGTGCCATGAACTTACAGCAGACCACGGCGCTGACGATCAGCGGCGACCTCAGCAACTCGGGTACCATCAATACCGGCAACGGCGCCAGCGACACGGGCAGCAATTCTCTAGCCGTGTCCGGGACGCTGACCAACAGCGGCAACATTTACATGCACGGCGTCGGCGACTCTCTCAGCGCCGACCTGACGAACTCGGGCAACATCGAGCTCCTCGCCAACAACCAAACGCTGACCGACACGGGGGACTTCAATAACACCGGCGGCTTGCTTTCCCTGACCGGGAATACCGATACGGTGACCGTAGCCGGAAATCTGACGAACACCGGCACGGTGCAGATGCTCGGTACCAACGGCAGCATCGCGGTGACGTTGGGGCTCTCGAACTCTGGAGACATTTATATTGGCGCCGGGGGCGGCAACAAGCTGACGATGGGCACCTGGAACAACCTGAGTGGTTCCGGCAACCTGACGGGTGGCGGCCATTACGACATCGGCGGGCTGTTCGAGTATTCAGCGCCTGCCAACGGCATAACCAGTATTGGCAGCGGCGTCGAAGTAACTCTCCGTCCGGGTGGCTTGATCACTCCTGATGGTACCACGGACGCTCTTGCTGGCTTGGCTAGCAATGCCGGTGAGCTGGAACTGGTGAATCACTCCGAGTCGTTTACGCCGGCGGGGTCGCCGGGCACGTTCAGCAATTCGGGCAACTTGTATCTCTCAAATAACAGCAGCAGCGCGACCTTGACGGTGAACGGGAACTTCCACAACAGCGGCCTTACGCAGTTGTACGGCTCTGCGGCGCAGGGCCTGAGCGTGACGGGCAATTCCTCGAACGAGGGGACCATCGCCATGTACGGGCCCGGGGACAGCTTCTCCACCGCCGGCACACTGACCAACAGCGGCACCATTGGCATGTACGGCACCGGTGAATCGCTGAGTGCCGATCTGACGAACACGGGGGCGATCAACCTGAACGGCAACAACGACATGCTAACCGACACGGAAGACTTCAACAACAACAGCGGCGGCTCCCTCCACCTGACCGCCGACCTCAACAGCGTGTCCGTGAGCGGAAACTTCAACAACAATAGCGGCGCATCGGTTACGATGAGCGGCACCAATGGCAGCATTTCGGTGTTAGGCGCAGGTGGATTCACCAACGGCGGTTCCGTCAGCCTTACCGGCAGCCATGACACGTTGAATGCCGCGTCGTTCGCTAACACCGGGAACGTAGCAATCGGCGCCACCGAAACCGTGAGCGTTGGCGCCGGTGCGGGTACCTACACTCAGACCGCCGGCACGACGCGGGGCACCGGCACCATCGTCGCCGGAAACGTCAACATCAATGGCGGCACCATCCAGCCCGGCGCACCGGGCGCCCCCGGTACCCTGGCCATCACCGGAAACTACACGCAAGGATCCGGTGGAACGCTAATCATCGACCTCGGCGGGACCGGCGCTGGGCAGTTCAGCCTCCTGAACCTGAGCGGCAACGCGATGCTGGATGGCACGGTGGACTTCGCGCTGGTTGGCGGGTTTACGCCCACAGCCGGGGAAGACTTCACGTTCCTGACGTGGGGGGGGACCGAGTCGGGGAACTTCGCCAATATGGACTTTACTAACTGGAGTTGCCCTGCGGGAGACACATGCACCGACGTGCTCGGGTCCAACAGCCTGACTCTGGAGATCAATGGGCCGACTATTCCTCCGACTTCGACGCCAGAGCCTTCGGTCTTCTTGCTTCTGGCGATGGGAATTGCTTTGATGAGCATCCTTCTGAAGTATCGGAACACCTTGAGGAGTACAGTAGAGTAGGGCGGCAGGCGGCAGACAGTAAGGCGTAGTCACCATCGGACGCGAGGGTACCTGTGGCGAGTGCCCTCGCGTCGTTTGTTTTTTACGCCACTCCATCATTTGTTGTCTCCACGCCGCGTCCTAGCTTCCAGACCACTGAATACTGAAGCGCACGCCAATCCGCAGGGTGACCGGTCCCAGCAATCCGGAGGGTAATAGTTTGAAATCGCTGGTGTACGGATTCCAGGTGCTCCAACTGACGCGTTGATCGTTGGGCAGTTGGCTGTCCCCCGCCATTCGGTTCGCCCAGAGATTGGTGACGCGAATGGTTAGACGATTGGTTCCGGGCTGCAACATTCTCGTGACCTCTGCCCGGAAGGGAGGTTTCCAAAGAGTGCGGCACGTCCTTCCGTTTACTGCCAATTCAGCGATTTCTTTTACCTCCCCGAGATCGAGATCCAGTCTGTAATCGTCGCCCACGAGTGCTGCGGGGACATCAAATAGCGTCGTATACTCCGCTGTTCCTGAAAAGTGCCGCACGCCATCGTCGGGATGGTCCGTCCAGGAAATCAATTTGTTCAGTTTGATCTCGGGGGGCGCCCCGAGCCCTGCCGGGAACCGAACCGTCCACGGGCCTTCGACGGCGATGGGAGAGGGGACCTTTGGTTCTATCTTCCGCTCTTCCCCGTGAGAATTTCTAACTATGTAGCGTCCGCTCTCCCAGGCGGTGCCTTCCACCGAGCCACTGCTGCCCATGAATTGTAGCGGCGCTCTCCGAGCGCCGACCGGCGGTCGGAGACCGCCGCTACAGTAGCCGGTCAAGGAAAGTTCAAGCTCGCTGCCCGCGGGCATTCCCGACCGTGTAACAGAAACCACCGATCTGGTGCGGGCGGCCTCCCGAAAAGCCACGAATACTGATTCCGCCGAGCCCATTCGAAGCGGCAGGGTCGTGCAGCCGTCTTCCTGGGAGTAGAAAGCGACCTTGCGGATTTCCCCTGTCTCGGGCAGCCAGAACTCCGGGGTTTTCCCACTAACCCGGAAAGTGCAGGAAAGAACCTCGCCCCGATATAGTTGGTTGGAGACAAAATACACATCTGCATCTCCAAACCGACGGTGGATGTAGTCGACTTTGGCTTGCGGCTGCGCACTGGTGTATTGGAAATCTTTGGGAACTCCGGCAGCATGAAGCACTTCCTCAAGCGGAGTGCCCCAGAGGAGTCTCCCGCGGCCGATGAGCCGCTGTACTCTTCCGTCGTTTTCCGCTTTCCCCCAGAGTTCATCCGCCAGGCGGCGGACTTCGCGGTCGCATTCGGGGTAAGCCCTCAGGCTGGGTGAGGAGTCGGGTTTGCGCGCTACGATGGTGGCGCCCGCTTCCAGCAGTTCCTTAATTTTGCCTACAAGCTGCGGCGTCATCGCGGCGAGAGGCGGGAACACCAGAACGGGGTAACTCATCCCGTTCGGTAGCGTCAGCCGAGCGTCCCGCACCGACATTTGCATCAGTAACCTTTGATCACAACCGTCGTAGTCGTACCCCAGCGGCGGGTCGGGAGGCAAAGCGCCACATCGAGTGAAGCCGAGTTGGGTGACCGTGGAAGCGTCTTTGCCTTCCGGCAGCCCGTCCACGTGGCGATTCCACCGGATCAGAGCATTGGGAACTCCTTCGCCCGTGAAAAAGCACAGGTCGGCTACGAATGAGCCTTTGCGTAGCAGGTGCTGGCAGCGCGCGAGGTACTGCATCCATGCCGCACTCTGCTCCCACCACGTCTGGGTGCGCTCGAAATTAATGCCGATGCCGGAATTCGGTCCGGGCGTGAGGTTCTCTCCGATGCCTGCCCAAGCCATGCCCGGTTTGCGGTCCAGCCACGGCTGGTGTACGTAGCGGTGAAAAACCAAGTGGTTGATGCCCGAGCAGAAAGCCTCGTCTCCCTCCGCCTTCAGAGTATAAGGGTGGTCCAGCCAGTGACCGTGGGTACTACCCGTGCTGGTATAGGACTCCGCACCGACTAACTCCTTCCCGTAGGTGTGCCCTACCGAGGCGGCCGCCTTGCAATCCGGCCGGGGCTGCTCCTCGCCGACCCAGAATTCGCCCATGGGTAAATCCGCCTCGCTTTGATAGGCGAGCGGGTCGTTGAGAAACTGCTGTCGCCCCGTGGCCTCGCAGGTAAACCCCACACCCCGCGCGTGGCACAGTTCGCGCATCGGTTTGACAAACTCCGTCCGGATCAAGTCCGCGAGCAGTCGCCGGAAGTCCCACAGAAAACGATCCGATATGGCGACGCTGTCTACGATGTGACCGCCTGCCAGAACAGGAAAAAACGGCAGAAGATCGTACCCGCACCGGTCGCGGAATTGGTTCTGCAAACCCTCTGTCCAGTTCTGCGGGCCCGACTCCCAGGAATCGGAATGGAACCAGGTCAGGCTCTTCCCTCGGTAGGCTTGGTTTTCCGCCAACACCTTGTCCAACATGCCGGCAAACAGCGCCTCGACGCCCGCTCGCCGCAGTTTGTCGCAATCGAGACCTCGTCCTTCCGCCGTGCTGGCGCCGTTGGTCGAGCCAGTGGGTGTGTAGCCAATCCGGAGGATCGTCCAATCACCCGCGGGTACGTCCCAAGTCAGGCCTCCATTCGGACCCATTCGGGAAGTGAGGTCCACAACGCCGTCCCGGGCAATAGCTTGATTCGGCAGGATGGCGGGTTTCGGCTCTCGCCCCAGAGCGAATACTTCGGCGCCGCTGCCGTGCTCACCGATGTTGGCGTGGCCCCCCTTCAATTCCCAGGCGCTCAGGCGAGGCGCAGGCGAGAGACGGGCATCAACCGGGGTTGCCGCGCCGGCCCCTTCCGGGAAGATGAGCCGGAACGAGCGGCCTTCCGCTTTCGGGAAACTCGCCGTGACCGAGGGATACCGCGAGGCCAGGTGTCGCCAGCCGGTTTCAAACTCACAGACGGTTTGGAAATCGCGACCATTCGACGAGACCTGCAACATTGCCGATGCAGGCTTGCCGGGGGCTCCAATTTCGGTCGTTATGACCAGCGACTGCACCGCGACCGGCCTGGGGAAGTTTAGTTCGACTGCGGCCGGCGGCCCCGGAAGCCTCACGACCTGTGGGTCCGGGATTCGCGCGCCGGGACTGTCATCCGGCGGAGTACGGTAGGCGATGACTGCCACGTCACGGTAAAAAGCGAGTTTAGCTTGCGGCTTCTCGAGTGGGGTGTTGAAGAGTGCCGGGCCCCGCACGATGGTTTCAGTCCAGGCCAGTTTTTGCATGGCCAACTCGGGCGTGATCCACGGGCCGCCGTTGTTCCAACCGTCATCGTTGTTCAGGTCAATTTCCAAGCCCAACCGCGCCGCCTCGGACAGGGCGTGCTGAATCATCGCCCGATATTCGGGACTCATGAAACGCACCGGCCCAGGTCGCCAGCTCCCGATCTCCATGATCAGGGCTCCGCCAATCCCAATCCGCCTCATGGCCTCGAGGTCGGCGGTGATTCCTTCCCGGCTGATATTTCCGTTCAGCCACATCCAGTAAACCCAAGGACGCGCGGCCTTGGGCGGATCCCGGAACTGCGTTTCGAGTCCCTCTGGTAATGAATCGTCCAAAGGAGTCTTGGCAGTTGCGATGGCAGGCGCAAGCCACAGCCCGCCGGAAACGATGGCAAGCCAACTCCGTCGCGAAATTGTTGTCATACCAACCCTCTCGGATGATTTATACATTATTTCATTGCCATAGTTTTCTCTAAATGATGACGCCCGCTATGCGGGCTTTCGGGCTCTCCTCCCGGTGACTTGTAGTATGATATTTCACTGAATTCGCAGCGTTGACCCGGAGGGAATGCAGCGGCATCCTTGGCGAAAGGCCTTTTGCCGCCCGCGGGAAGCCGCGACGGATGCGCCTTCGGTAGTGGGTCGATTTGATGTCGAGGCGGCTTTATCCGTCAGTTGACGGACCAATTGGTCCGTCAGTTGACGGATAAACTCGCCGCTACGGCATCAAATTGACTGCCTATCGCGCCTTCCGACAATCCACGCTGCTGCGAGGAAAACGAAAATGGCCCTCGACGACAAGATTCTGGAGGCTTTGGCGCGAGTCGCGAAAGCTCCCATTCCCACCGACCGCGAAGCTTCACTGTTTGACACCGGCGTCATCGACTCGTTTGACCTGGTCGATTTCGTTGCCGACCTGGAAAAGGAGTTCAATGTCAAAGTGCCGGACAATGACCTTCACCCTTCCAAGTTCGAATCGCTCGCCAAAATCGCTGCTTACCTGAGCAGCCAAGGTGCCTCCTAGATGTCCGCACTGGCTGGATTTGGGCACTTCCTTCCCGCCGGAGTTTTGTCGAATGAAACCCTGGCAGCGGAATTCCATGTCACGCCGGATTGGATCGTGAGCGTGTGTGGCATCCAGACGCGGCGTGTGGTGGCGGCGGAGGAAAATGTCTGCGACTTGGCCGAGCGCGCGGCGACGGCATGTTTGAAGGATGCCGGAATCACTGCGGACAAGCTGGGAGCGATCATCGCGTGCACCGGCACGCCGCATCGGCAGTTTCCCGGTGTGTCGGCGGAAGTCCAGAAACGGCTCAACGCTCCGGGAATTCCGGCCTTTGATTTGCACCTTGCCAGCATTTCCGGACTGTTTGGCTTGGCGCTCGCGGACCGGATGTGCGAGCAGTGGGGGCCGACGCTGGTGGTGGCGGCGGAAACCATGACGCGCGTCATGGCGCAAGAGCCCCGCGTTAAGGAAACAGCCATCCTGTTTGGTGATGGCGCCGGCGCGTGCTTGGTTACCCCCGGCGATGCTCCGCTAGCGATTCGGGATGTTCGCGTCGCCAGCGACGCCACTTTCTCTGAGGCCCTCCGGCTTGACTTCGGTTCCACTCTTCAGATGGATGGCCGGACCATTATCATGCACGCGGTGCGCAAGCTCGCCCGGGCCGTGGCCGAATTGCTGGAAAGGAATTCCTTGCGCGTCGACCAGGTCGGCCTGTTCCTGTTCCACCAGGCGAACCTCCGGCTGCTGGAAAGGCTCATGAAGGAGCTTAAGATCGACCCAGGTAACTGTTTTGTAAACGTTGATAAATACGGTAATACGTCCTCAGCCTCCTGGCTGATCGCCGCGTCGGAAGCCAAGGCGGCGGGCCTGCTGCGCCCGGGAATGAAAGTGGTCATCGCCGCCTTCGGCGCGGGGCTAAGCTGGGGCGCGGCGCTGGTGGAAGTGGGGTAGGCACGTTTCTCACCACGCTTGGATGCTCTTTGAAGGCTGCCGGAAGGGAGTCCATTCGGGAAATCGCAAACGCTAAAAAGCGACCGTCTCTGCCAGCCCGCGAAGAACCGACCGAAAGGGAAGCATTGGTGATCAATTTGGGGGCGAGTGCTGGAGGTTTCGATGGATCCGACCGATATCGAGAAGTATGCAGGGACAATGAGTGAAATCAAGCTGCGGACGGAAGTAATCCACCTGTTCCTCTCGGGGCAACGTGAGGCCCGCTATATACCCACAACAGTCGAAACGATTGGATTGCAGTTTCGCAAGGTGTTCGAGCTAATCGCATTTGCTTCCCTCGTGGCAAACCGCAATCAATATTCTCTGGCATATAGCGATTTTGCGAAACATTGGGAAGCAGCAAAACTCTTGAAGAACCTTCGACGGATCAATCCTAACTTTTATCCGAAGCCGGTTATCGAGGTGCAATCAGATCGACCAGGGGTTTTGCATGCCCTTAAAGACCGTGACCAAGATTACCTCACGCAGGAGGATCTGATCGAAGCACATGGAAGGTGCGGGGCGCTCATGCATGGTGCAAATCCGTTGGGGAGGCAATCGATTATGCGTTCTACCAACACAGCTTCCCGGTATGGATGACCAAGACCATTAATCTGCTCAATAACCATCAGGTCCGTCTCGTGGGTGATACTGTTTTCTATCTCTTCCACATGAAGGAAAAGGGTCATGAACAAGTTCGCTATTACCGGTTCGAACGCTCTGACCAAGTTTGACGCCATGACGCTCACAAGGCGGCCGGCTGGCGCAGACCTGCCTCCTCAGCCCTCCCCGAAGGGGAGGAAGAACATTAGTCCGTCAACTGACGGATGAAACCGACGGATAGGGAAAATGGAAAGTACGGGCGGTTCGCGAACCGCCCCTACGCGTTATAGCGGCGAACCCCTTCTAAGCCAGCTCAGAGCCAAACCAAATTCAACCCCTCACCAAAACCCGAGACCGTTGGCAGATCGCCAGGGGACCCATGGCACAACCGTCAATAATTGTTCTTGACACCTACAGGCAAATAGCCTATAGTTGGAGTGTGAGGATCGACACCGGTCGAGCCACACCGTGGGCCGGCAGGTCAGCACGCCCGGCGCGGGGAGCGTCGGGGTGACGAACGGAGCACGGCCTTCCCTTCGTTTCACTCCGGGGAGGCTCAGGCCGTGATCGGCACGGGGCGGACGCCGGTAGTGGTGCAGTTTGACGTTGTAGCGGCGAGTTTATCCGTCGGCTGACGGACCAAATGGCGGCGTCCCGATAAGATCGGGATAGATTCCGCCGCCTCTACGTCAAACTGTACGACTACCCGCACGCGGAGCAAGAAGGGATTAATCATGCCACATCTTCCTAGCCTCACCTCGACAGATTGCAGGGCGACTTTATGTCTACCCACCGCAAAAACCCCCAATGCTGAGAACATCTTGAAAGCAAAGGGTCGGAAGAGCAGTTTTTCTCCCACAAAGCTGAGAACATACTGAAAAAAAGCCAGTTACAAGAAACCGTGGGAACTCCAAAAAAGCCTGACAAAATGACCGCTCGAAGAGACCTCCAGGGCAGGTGACAGGCGGCGGAAAAGGCCTGATGTGGTGAGATATCTGGGCTAGTTGAAAGGTGCGGGGGCTACATTCGAAGATCGCAAATCGCAGATCGAAAACCGAAAATCGAAACTCGAGAATCGAGAATCGAAAAACGAGAGCTGCAAATCACCAATCACAAATCACCAATCACAAATCCCTCAATGACCCGATGGCCAAATGCCCGGCCGCCGCCTATCCCGACTCGTCGGGACTCGCAAAAGGCGCTCGCTGCCTACTGTCCCGAAGCGGGCACGCATGGCTGGCTTCCCTGATTTCGCTTGTACTCACCGAAACCTTTCAATAGCGCATTGATGAGCATGGTTCCCAGTTGCTGGGCTCCCGTATAGGTGGGGTGGGTAAAGTCTCCGGTGGCCAGGCGGGGCTCATTCTCGTACCAACGCGCCATGGTTCCCATACCTCCCATGGCGGCGAAGGTGTTATAGAAGGCCACGCCTTCGGCGCGCGCCACGCGCCGCTGCGCCGCGACGAGGGTGGGGATGCTGGGGATGGTAACGATGTCGCCGTCATCGTCCCGCACGGCGCGATCCATGGGCGCCATGATCAGGATCGACGCGCCGGGAAGCGCCGTCCTGATCCGCTGAATCACCACGGAGTAGTTGTGGATATATTCCGCATACGGCAAGTACCCGTAATTACTTTCATTCGTGCCGAAGTTGAGAATAACCAGATCGGGCTTGCGGTTCTGGAGATCCTCAGTCCAGGTATCCTCGTGAAAGAGGGTCAGGTGATGAACCGTGCCGCCCAGCATTCCCAGCGTGTCGTAAACCACACCCGGCGCGTTGCGCTCCAGGGCGACGCCGTAGAGGGTGACGAGGCCGTCGCCTTTAGGAGTGAGTTTGAGCGTGTGGCCACCGTCCTCCACGGAGATCGACACCACCGCCGATGCCTTCGCCTCTGCCTGCGTGGAGAATTCCCGCGCGTCTTCTTTATCGACGTAGGCGAAAAAAGAGCCGCCATGGGGTTGGGCGCGATAGAAAATTTCATAGCGGCTGACTGCCGACCCCTCGCCTTTCTTGGTGGTGCGAATCCTGGAAAAAGCGGAAGTAGATCCGGCTGTGAAACTGGCGCCGCCCAGACCAAAGGACCCGCCGCCTCCGCCGGGCAGCACGGGCGAACTCACTTTCCATCCCTTACCCTCCATCGATATGCCCTCGTGGTAGTAGAAATCCCAGGGCTTGGCGATGAGGATCCAGCCGTGCCCGGAGTCGCCGAATTTTTCTTGCAGCAGGGTGCGCGCGGCGCCGGAAATCAAGTCGCCGCTGATGGGCGAATCACCGAAATGGCTGATGCGAGTAATGGCGCCGGGCTGCTTCTGTTCGGTCCGGGCCAGCGCCGCATAAAAATGACCCATCCCGCACCCGTAACCCTGAATCGAGACGCTGTCGCTCGGCTCTTGCAGGATTTGCTGCACGTCTTCCCGCACCGGCCAGTTCTTTCCCGCATAATCACCGGTCAGGAAGAAGGAGGGCAGCGGTTGGTTGGCGGGGGCGCTCGGCGCGGGCGCAGCGCCTGCCGCCGTTGTAGGGTTGGGATTCGCCGTTGGGGTCAAGTGGGGTTTCAGGATTACCCGCTCGAAGGCGCCAGGCCTCCAGGCTGCGAAGGGAGCAGAAATGCGGTGAAGATCCAGGATGCGGAAGCGTTCCAAAGAAGGGAGGAAATAAGGAATCGCCGCAAACAGGCAGAACAGCAAGATCGTAAACCAAGTCTTCGGGAGCTTCATCCGCAACGCTCAAAACGGTAGTGGGTCAGTTTGATCTTCCGTCGCACAGGTATCGACTTGAACATACAACCCTCGCCCCCTTGGGGGAGAGGGTGGCCCGCAGCCGGCGCTTTCACCAGCCGGGGCGGGACGGGTGAGGGGGTCATAACCGTAGCACCTCGATCCAGCTTCCCTCGTGCATTCACCTTGGTGCTGACCCCCTCACCCCCACGACCTGCAAAACGTGGGGCCCCCTCCGCCTTGCGGTCCCCCCTCTCCCCCAAGGGGGCGAGGGAAGATGGATACTTAGTTTTGCTATCGTATTCATGATAGCGGGACAAACTGCCCCGCAACGCTCAAAACTTGAAGTAGATAAATTGTGTAACCGCTGTACGGCTGGTCCAGGCGATCAAGAGCGCCACGCCGGAGAGCGCTGCGGCTTGGGCCGTCGCCGGCCATGCCGCGAACCAAGTCTCGG
>JBEKAD010000005.1:0-21737 GCA_050018435.1 Terriglobia bacterium | reverse complement strand
TTCCCGACCTTGCTGCCGGGACCCACAACGTTGTGGTTGCCATGGACGGTTACGAGGATTTCCAACAGAGCGTGACGATCGAAGGGGGGCAGACGAGCAACGTGGCGGGCACCCTTTCCTCTCCGCGCGCCGAACTTAACGTTGTCACGAAGCCACCGGGAATAGAAGTACTCATTGACGGAAAATCCTATGGGCCGAGCCCCGTCCGCGCTACCCTGGCGCCAGGAAATCACACCTATACGGTGAAACCTCCTGGGGCGGCGCCTTATGAGAACACCGTCGCGCTCAAAAGCGGCGGAATCGTCACCAAGACGCTGACCCTGGCCGGGGCTGCAACCACAGGGATTGTGGAAGTCCGGACCATTCCGCCCGGCGCCACGGTGCAGGCGGATGGATCGTTCGAGGGTGGGCAGACTCCCACGTCTTTTCGCTTGTCCGTTGGGACGCATACGCTGATCATATCGCTATCCGGATATCCACCAGTTCGGCAGCAAGTGACGGTCTCAGAAAGCGAGCCAGCCAAGGTTAATGTAACCCTCACCGGCCGATAACGGGGGACGTCACTTGCGAAGCACCAAGAAACACTGCGGAGGCTTGATCATGATGCGCCGGATAATACTTGCCATCTTTTTGCTGCTATGCTTGGCGCCCAGTGCGTGGCCGAAATTCAAGGACGATGAACAGAAGTATCTCGACGATCAGTTTAAGGCCGTGCTTGACCAGATGCAGGCTTTTGGCAATCAAGTCGCCTCATTGAACGGACAACTGGCGGAGCTGAAGCAGAATCAGGCCCTACTCCAGGCTGCGATCATTCGCCAACAGCATCAAATCCAGGACCTGGACGAGATGCTTTCGTCCCTGCGGATTGGCAATGAGGAGAACTTTTCCAAACTGAAGACGGCGATCGCGGAATTGCGCGCCCAAACCGACAACGCCATCAGCAAGATGACCGGCCAACCCGCGGCACCTCCCGGGGCTCCGGGTGAGGTCGTCCCGGTGGTGCGCCCTGGCACTCCCGCACCGTCACGACAGGCACCGCAGGGCTACATCACGTCCGTCGAAGGCACCAATGTGATGATCGACTTGGGATCAGCGCAAGGCATCCAGCAAGGATCCCGCCTGGCTGTTTACAAGGCCACGGACACCAATACCCGGGTGGGAGTCATCGAGGTCACCCAGGTCATCGACACCGGCAACGCGCGTGCCCGGATTGTTACCATGAATTCCGGAGTGAAGCCGGAATTCTCCGACGTCGTACGCGTGGAGTAAACGAGACTCGCTTCATGGCTCGATTCGTTATTACCGATCCCTCGGCCCGGACCCAGATCTTTGAGATTACCAGCCCCACGATCAGCGTGGGACGGGCGGATTCAAACGATCTGGTGCTGCGCCACCCCAGTGTGTCCCGCCACCACGTACGGATCACGGTGCTTCCCGGCGACTTCACCCTGCTGAATGATCTGGGGAGCATGAATGGGACGTTCGTAAATAACGTGCAGATTCAGGAGCACCGGCTTAAGGACCAGGACCGCATCGCGGTCGGCATGTATGAGCTGAAATATGAGACATCGCGCGACGCTGCCTTGCATGTTCAGGCCGGCAGCGGAACGGTGACCGATGTAAAAAGCCTGATCGATGCGGAACATATCGGCACGGCCCTGCGCCTCTCACCGCCCACTGCACCCGTGGCGCCTGTGTCCATTCAGGAGCGGGTGAAAATTCTGGAGAAGGAAAATAATCTCCTGAAATTGCTCCTGGCGGTCGGCAAGACGCTCTCCTCCGCTCTGATGCCTGACGAAATCATGCACCGGGTTATGGAACTGGTGTTTCAGATGGACCACGTCGAACGGGGCTTCGTCATGCTCCGCGACGACAAGAAGGGTTTCAAGCCCGCCGTCCTCCTCTACAAAGACGAAGCCCGGAGAGCTGAGGCGCGCGGCGTCGTGCTTTCCACCACGGTGACCGAAAGACTCATGAATGACCGTGTGCCGCTGTTGATTTATGATGTCGGCACCGACGAACGCTTTTCCACCAGCCAGAGCCTGCGCATCTCCGGCATCCGCTCCGCCATGTGCGCGCCGTTAATTTACAAAGATAACGTCTTCGGGTTCTTTTACGTGGATTGCCTGAGCAAGCCCTACGCCTTCTCCCAGGAAGAACTGGGCATTTTTTCCGTGATCGCCGCCGAGGTGGCCATCAGCTTTGACAATGTGCGCTCGCATGAGGAACTAGCCCGCCGCGTTGTGGAACGCCAGGCGCTAGAGCGCTTCCTCAGCGCCAACATCGTGGAAAAAATTCTCGCCAACCCGAACGAGATTCACCTGGGAGGGGAAAATCAAGTTGTCACCATCCTGTTTTCCGACATTCGGGGTTTCACCCGGATGTCCGAGCGCATGGAACCCCATGCCGTGGTGGAATTGCTGAATGAATACTTCTCCGAGATGACGGACCTGATTTTTGAAAGCGGAGGGACGCTCGACAAATACCTGGGCGATGGAATAATGGCGGTTTACGGAGCTCCCCTTCCCAAACCCGATGACCCTCTGCGCGCCACCCAGACCGCCATGGAAATGCAGCGCGCCCTGGCCACTCTCAACCGCGATTGGGAAAGGCGCGGCCAACAAGCGCTCCGCATGGGCGTGGGGGTGAATACGGGCCCGGTGACGGCCGGGAACATTGGCTCCGCCAAACGCATGGATTACACCGTCATCGGCGACGCGGTCAACTTGGCCTCGCGACTGTGCTCGAATGCAGCCGGGGGGCAGATCCTCGTTTCTGATACTACTTACATGCTGTTGAACAGCAGAATACCGGCGCGACGACTGGAACCCATCCGCGTGAAAGGCAAGGAGACGCCCGTGGAACTCTATGAGGTTTTCTGGCAAGATCCCGTCTCCTAGGGAAGAAGAAACTGCGCGATTCTCCAGGTAAACCGCTCCTGCGCCGGATTAATCCGGGAGTCTACACAAAATGTTCTCGCCGCCATCCAATCCCTCACGCTTTGGGTTTCTTGCGCTCATCGTCTTGATGCTGTGCACTCTTTCCGCGCCCGTCCTCGCCCAACAAGCCGAACCCACGGGCCAGATGCCGGAAGCAATTCGCGGCGCCAAGATTTATCAACTTCCCACGAAGGGAGGTCAACCGGCGCCCAATCCTGGTGTTTACAAAAGTCTCTCGTTCCGGGATATTAACTTTGACCGCTTGCTGCTCGGTCTCTCCGTCAGCATTCGGCCCGTCGATCGCGCCGCCACTGTTCAGCGCATGTATTTTCAGGATGTGGCGGTAAACGGCATTCCGGTCCACATCGAAACCTTTGACCAAGAGTTCAAGCTTTCCAATAAAGAACCCGTCGACCTTCCCGCGCCTCTCAATTGCGCCATCATTTTTGCTGATCTCGATTCCATGCAGCCGGTCCGCGATATGGTGGACAAGGACAAGATTCAGATCACCGGCCACAGCTTCATCGAGGTCAAGCTGAACTCGCTGGAGAAGCTTGCGTTGCGCGCCAAACAGGTCGTGATCCCGGTGGCCTTGAACGAACAAGTCCCGCTCAATTTTTTCCAGGGCAATCCCCTCCTCCACATGACCGCGGACACGATCCTGGACACCCTGGCCAACCCCACTTCCGCTGCGGCCATCAACATGGCAAAGGAACATCTGGCGAAATTGCACCTGGACGAGACCGTGGGAGGAAAAGCAAAACCCGCTCTCTACCTATTGGACACGGAATACAGGGTGCGCGATCCGAAGTCCAAAGCGTCGGAGCAGTTTTCGCAATCCGGCACGGGCTTCCTGGTGAGTGCGGATGGAAAACTGGTAACCACCAAACGCGTGATCGAGCCCTGGAAGTTCGACCCGCAAGTGGACTTCCTGATCGAACACCGGCACCTGGAACTGGATAAGAACAGTGTGAAGACCTATGCCTGGCCCGCGGGTGCGCAAGTGACGGCAGCGGACGGTAAGCCTAATTCTCAATCCGCTTTCAGCACCGAAAAGCAATCCTTGAAGATCCTCCAGACGCCGCCCGATGAAATGGTCCAGCAGGATTACCAAGACCCGGACTCCGAGGAGAAGGCGACGCTGCACCTTCACGCCGAAGGCTTAGCGGACTTGGCCCTGTTGCAACTTACTGGGACGGGCTTTCAACCCCTGTCTTTTCCTGACCCGGCGGCCAGCCTCGCCGCCGACTCCAAGCTGGTCTTGTGCAGTTATCCTTTCGGCATAAGCCAACCTCAAAGCGCCCCGCGCCTTCTCAGCGTTCAGGTAACCCTTCAAGGAAACACTCTGAAGATGGAACACAAGGCGGATCCTGGTGACTCCGGCGCGCCTCTGCTCAATGCCGACGGGAAGGTTGTGGCGCTGGCGACTTCAGCGAACGAGTGCATCCCCATTCAGGTCGTGCGAAAGCTAATCCCATGAGACCTAACGTCTGGCATTTTTATTTTCTTCTTGCCGCCATGATCGTGGCGGCGTGTTTTACGGCGGGCCCATCAGCTTTCTCCCGGCCTCAGCAAGGCTTGGTAGACCAATTGAAGGAAAAGCTTTCCAAGACTGGGGTGTTTTTCCGCGCTGACGCCCCGCGCTCGTTACGAAATCCTGGTGATGTTCATCTCCCCATCTTTGTGGAGATCATCAACGGCGTCGAGCAGGAAGCCCACACCACGGGGTCCGGCGTCTCCAACTTTGTCAAACGTGACCCGTTGAAACTCCAAGGTGTGAACATTTTCGTGAAGCCCAGCGGCATCCGGCATCAGTTCACCACGGAACCCTTACTGTTGGACACGAGCCAAGAATTCTCTTTCGACGCGCGCGTGGGCGGCCAACCCCTGGTGATTCAAGACCGGTTTAAGAAGACTCTCGAGGTCCCCCGCGAGGCGGTTCGGTCCTATCTCGCCAGCCACTTCTTGGGCGGACCGTTCACTTCGGTGGACTTCTGGGTTTCAATTCGGGTCGTGGATTGGCCGGAGCAGGACTTCTATCTTCGCGTGAAGCTGAACGCCCCACCGCTTCCGCAAATCCCCAACTGGTACCGCGGGGACATCCATTACCACAGCGGCTACACGGACAATCCCGCGGAACGTGGGTATCCGCTCGACGTCACCAAGCAAGCGGCCATCCAGGCGGGGATGGATTGGTTGCTTTTAACCGATCACTCCACCGATCTTTCTCCCGACCGCTATAAAGAGGAATTGGACGACGTCAAGAAACTCCGCGACGGGCGGTTGATGCTGATTCGGGGTGAGGAGGTCACTCTCGCTTCCGGCACGGACGCTGCCGTGATCACCGTCCACATGGTAGCGGCGCCATCCCCTGATGATCCCGACAAAGGATTCCCCGAACTCCAGAATGCCGACAACACCGTTATCATAACCGGCGATGGTTCCGTTTCCTACCCGGCCATGCCTCTCAAGGACGCTCTGGCGCGGATTACCGCAGCGGGAGGATTTGCCTATGCCGCCCACCCGTTTGATCCCATCAGTCCGGTCATGCGTGGAGGAAAATGGGACCTCGACGTGGATTTCCTGGCGCCGGGCGGAAAACAACTCCAGGCCGGCTTGGCAGGTCTGGAACCGTGGAACCGCGCCACCATGTCCACGGCTGACGACATGCGCGACCCGTTTTGCATTCGCCCACACGAGGATGCAAGCGCCTGCTTCCAACACGACCCCAGTCTTGACCAGTACATACGCCTCGAACAAGGCATCAAGGAAGGATGGCAACCGCTGCTCCAGCGCGGGTTGGCGCCGCGGAGCGACGGGACCGATGCCCCCCTCTTCAAGACCTTCCTCGCCGCCGGGTCGGACGCCCATGGTGACCTGAATTTCGAAGCAAGTATGGACGTCACCGACTTCCTCGGCAAGCTCTCGCGCGGATTAAATGGATACGCCGAGGATAATGCGCTGGGGCGGATTTCCACGGTGGTTTATGCGCCGGCCGGCGTGGGGCCGCGGGGAGAGAACGTCCTGCGTGCCCTGCGCGAAGGCCGCACCGTCGGGAGCAATGGCCCAATCCTGATTGCCGGTTTCGATCGCAACTCCAATGGCTCGCTCGACGACCCCGAAGATGTCGGTGTCGGACAAGAGATTTCCTGCCCACTGAAGTCGCTGCCCCCTTTGCAACTCCGTTGGGTGAGCAGCGAAGAATTTGGGCCCCTTCAATCCATTAAACTGATCGTTGGGACCAGCACGGGAGAGTTGCCGCCCGTGGAAGTGCCTGTGCCTTCCGCCAAGGCTCTCGCCAGCGAAGGCCTGGTTCCCCTCGACCTTCGCCAAATCCTGAAGGAAGGATCGCAAAATTGGATATATATCCGCTTAGTGGCCAGCACACGAAACAGCGCCAATGATGAATTTCGCTGCTATACTAACCCCATTTGGATTAAAGTCACCGGCGAGTGAAGCCGACTGAAATCGAGATGAGCATAGAATATGACCGCTGACGCAAATGAACAAGGAACAGTACGTTACATGCGCTGCGCATCCTGCGGAAGCATGAACCCGGCGTCCGCGTCCACATGCGCGCGCTGCGGGAAGCCGCAACACGCGGGGATGCCACCGGCGCCCGCAACGCCGTCCGCGCCAGCTCCACGCGGCCCAGGCGCACCGGCCGTCCCCCAGGTAATGTGCCCGAAGTGCCACAAGTCCTTTCCTCTAGGAAGCAAATTCTGCGGATACTGTGGCACCCCTCTACCGACCACTGCACCCCAGATGGTGACGCCACCCGCGCCGGGGCAACTGCCTGTGGCCCCCCCAAGGCCCGTGGCGCCACCACCGCCTCCGCGCCCGATAACTCCACCTCCACCGCCGACTCCGCCCGCGGCCCGGCCCGTGCCTCCTCCTCCACCGCGCCCGGTGGCTCCGCCCCCAGCTCCGCCGCGGCCTGCGGTTCCACCGCCACCACCTGTCGCCCGGCCCGTGCCTCCCCCTCCACCGCGCCCAGTGGCTCCACCCCCACCGCCGACTCCGCCGGTCGCCCTGCCGGCTGTGCCCGCAGCACTGAGCCTCCCTGAATCAGCTATAGAGGGAACCGTAGTATTTTCGGGCCTGCGCGCGGCGCCAGGCCTCGAGGCCAAGATTTCCGAAAAGAAACCCGATGGAACATTCGGCAAAACGGTGCCCGTCACCAAGGAGACCCTCATCGGCCGCGAGAACTGCGACCTGAGCTATCCTCAGGATATGTTGCTTTCCCCTCGGCATGCCTCAGTTGCCGTGCGCGAAGGCAAGCTGGTGCTGAAGGACCTGAACAGCCAAAACGGGTCCTTTATCCGCCAAAGGCAGGATACGGAACTTCTTCCCGGCGATGTTTTCCTGCTGGGGCGCGAGCTCTTCCGCTTCGTTACCCAGAGCCTTGACGAATCGCTCAACAAGGAGCTCCTTGAGGGCACGATGGTGTGGGGCGCCCCCAAAATGCAAAAGGGACCGCTCACTGCCAAGCTTGAGCACATCAAGTTGAATGGTGAAGTTATAGCGGAGTTCAAACTCGATAGGGCGGAAACCACCCTGGGCCGGAATACGGGCGACCTGGTCTTCAAGGATGATCCGTACATGTCCGGAACGCATGCCCGCATCGTTGCCCAACCGGGGCGCTTCGTTCTACAAGATCTGCGCAGCCGGAACGGTGCTTATCGCCGCGTGCGCGCGGAAATCGTACTCGCCGACGGCGACGAATTCTTCATGGGAGAACAGCTTTTCCACGTGGATTTGAAAAATGTGGGATAAGCGGGTAATCGGGTGATCCGGTGATCGGCAAGCTCACAGCCCACAGCTCACAGCCGACAGCTTGCAGCAACCGACGGCACCGTTGATTAGTGCCAGGGAATCCTTCTCGGGGTCTGAGGGCGACCCAAACGGAAAGAAAGCGAGCGGTTCGCGGGAAGCACCTTTCAGGCTGCCCTGCTCTTCAATCCACGCTCCCCAAAGCGAAGTGCCTGGACTGTTGGCTGTGGGCTGTGAGCCGTCAGCTACCAAGTGGCCATCGAGTTGTTCCCCCGATCGCCGGATCACCCGATCATCCGATCCTTAGTGCGGCACCTGCCTCATTACCTGCTGCTTAATCATGGGCGCCCGCGTTTTGAAGTAGTTATCCATGGTGATGGGGAGTTCGCGATTCATCCGGGCCACAAAATCGTCCTGAGCCTTTTGCAGCTTGGCGTCGATACCGGCCGCGTCTTGATCGAGCATGTCCATTTTCTTCTGCAACTGCTCGGACTGATTAATGGCGCTCCCCATTATTTGCTTCTGCAAGAGCACGCGCAAGTTCGCCAGCTCATCGCTATTCTGAGAGAGTTGCATGCCGACGTAACCGTTCGCGAAGACCGACAACAGCGCGAGCACCAAAACGATATACAGTAGGTTGCGAACTGTAGAAATACCGCTGTCCATATCAACTCCTTTTAAGGGCAGTGACTAGTGACCAGTGATGAGCAAAAAGTGACAAGCAGGAGATGCGGGCGGGGTTGCTCATGCGTCGTTCCGGCTCAGCGTCCTGCGCAAGGCATTCAACATATTTCGCAGATCCGAAATGAGCCGAATCGCCTCTTCTACTTGGCGCGGGACACAGTAACCCAAATCAACCCCCAACACCAATTACGTCTCCAGTTCCGCCACCGAGCCCTCTGCATGGGATATAAACTGAATGAACTCCTTCGTCGTGTGTCGTGCCTGCCCCTCGGCAACATTCGATGGGATCGACCCCGCTGCTCAACGCATCTCGGAAACGAGCCCGAATTTCTCCTCACTGGGAAAGGGTCGCGTAATCCCATAGATTCCCTTGGCTAACGCCATACCCTTCTGCCATACCAAGAGATACTTAAAACTCCTTGCCTTCGCATTGCGGTCCTTTGCTGCCTTTTGCTCATCACTCCTCACTCGTCACTCATCACTCGTCGCCTGTCACTGCTACTTCTTGTCTTTGCGTTTCATGATGATCAGGATGAGCACGAGCATCAGCAGGGCATACCCGGTCATAATGAACAGGTAAGGTCCCTTGTCACGCCAGAAATTAGAGGGAAGCGGAACAGTGCCGCTGACGGAGAAGGCCTCCTGCGGCGCCTCCAAACCCGCCTCGAGCCTGCCGACATCATCCGGATGCAGAGAAATGGTGATGGTGTTGATGATCTTGTAAGCGTAGTCCTGGGTCGAATGCCGACCGTGTACGCACAGGTCGCTCAGCGCTTCCAAACCCCAGCGCGAAATCGCCAGGCTCGAAAACCAGCGGATGGGCGCCCCCATGCCCTCAACGGGAGCGGGGGTGAACCTGTGGAAACAATCCATTACTTTCTGGGACGGTGTCATCGCGCCGGTTACTTGGTGCGCGAATTGTCCCTGAGGAGCTTCCTCGGCGCCGGGCTGGCCGCTCGGCGCGGGATTCGTCCCTGCCCCGGCAGGGCCGCCCGGCACTGAGACGGGATAGGGTACGCCTTTGCAGGGTTGCAGGATCTGTTCCACCTTGGCCTTCGCAGTCGGCTGCGCAAACATCTTCCCTTCCATGAGCTGCTCCACCGTGACGGGAATGATCGTCTGGATGGGCCGAACCGGCAAGAACAGGCCACAAAGCAGGAGTTCCGGAATCAGGATCAGGGGAAACAGTGTCAAGGCTTTTTCCGGCGTCGCGACCAAGCTGGATATCAGCAATCCGACCAGCGAGCCGTTCACCGCCACCAGGAACATAATCAGGATGGCCGCGCCGGCTTCCGGCAGGCTCAGAGACAGCGCGTGATTGATGAACAAACAGATGAGCACTACCGAAAAGCACTGCACGAACGCCACGAAGGACAAAACCGCGAGTTTCGACAGGATGTACGAAGGGATCTTCAGTCCGGTCTGCCGTTCCCGCCGGTAAATGGTCTGCTCATCCACAATCTCCCGAACGGCATTCGAGCAGCCGAACCAGAGCGCCGAAAACATCGCCATAAAGATGGTTTGCACCTGGTTGGGCCCGCTCGCCATCAAGGCTACGAGCAAAGCCACCAGGGGAGCCTGACCGAAGAGCAGAATGGTTTGCGCCCGGTCGCTGAATTTCAGTTCCCAAGTGCGTTGCAGCAGGGTGGTGAACTGGCGCAGACTGAATCTTCTTTCCTGGGTCGGCGCCTGACTCTGCGCGCCGCTCGCCATGGTCTGCTCCGCCGGAATATTTCGCTGCGGGTCCACTACTAGGTTTTGGTACAAGGGGGCGTTCTGAAATCTCTTCTTCAACTCCAGCGCATAAGGAACGGTGTTGTTATCCGTTAGGTCGTCATAAACGTCGGGAGGAGTTTCCGCCTTGAAATACTCCAGGAATTTTGTTCCCGGACCGTAATACGCCAGCCGGCCTTGCACCATGACCACAACTTTATCGAGCACACCAAATGACCCGAGCAAGTGGGTGGTAATGACAATGGTTGAGCCCTGGTTGGCGAGCTGGCGGAAAAGCATCATCATCAGCGTCTCGGTGCGCGGGTCCAACCCTGCCGTGGGCTCATCCAGAAACAGCACACCGGGTTTGGGGAGAAGCTCAATCCCCAGACTTACGCGTTTGCGCTGGCCGCCGCTGAGGGTGGCAACAGGGTTGTCCCAGCGCTGCTGGTCTAGTTTCAAAGTTTCCAGCATTTCCTCCACGCGGCGGTTGATTTCATCGTCGGAAATGTCATCGGACAAGCGCAGTTTCGCCGCGTAGTAGAGACATTTGCGCACCGACAATTGCCGGTGCATGATGTCTTCCTGCGGGACATATCCAATGGTGGATTTCATCGCGTCCAGGTTCCGATACAAATCCACGCCGTTGTAGAGCACCTTCCCCGAGGTGGGCTTGACAAACCCGTTCAGGGCGTTCATCAGGGTGGTTTTCCCCGCGCCGCTCGGCCCCAACAGGCCAATCAGTTCTTTCGGCTTGACCACCAAGGAGAGATCATCCAATAGCAGTTTGGGCTGGCCCGTCGTGCGATCCGTCACCTGGAAATTCAGGTGCACGGAATCCAGGCGCACCACCCGGCGGTCAGGAACGTGGGTAAGGGCTCCGCCATGAAAATGGAGCTCTGAGGGACCAATGACCACCCGATCCAGTTCCTGGAGTTCGTGGCGCTTCACCCGGATGCCGTTCACAAAGGTCCCGTTCACCGAACCCAAATCGACAAGCAGGCTCTTGCCGTTTTGTTTGACGATCTCGGCGTGTTTTTTCGAAACGACGGGATGGGCAATAACCACATCGCAACTTGGGTCGCGCCCGATGACCAAATGGTCCTTGGCCAGATCGATGTTCTCCATCTTAAGCTCCGGCTCCAGGCCGGAGCGAAAGATCAGAGATTTGCCGCTATAGCGGCCGAAGGTAATGTAATCACCGTCGTGCAGTTCGGCAGATTTGATGCGGATCCCGTTGACAAAGGTACCATTGGCGGATTGGTCGGTCAGCTCGACTCTGCCCTGTTTGAGCAAAAACTGCGCGTGCATTGCGGACACGGAGACGTGTTCCATCACCATCTTGCAGCGCGCCGCATCGCGGCCGATCACCAAGCCCTCGTCCGGGATGTCTTCGCTCTTTACCGCGAACTTGTCAACAATCAGATCAACGTGGGGGCGGGCCATGATATCCGTGAGCTTGATGGCCACGGTGCTGCCCATGGAGCGATCCGCCTTCTGCGCGGCGGCAATATCCGCCTGGCTGATGATGGAGGTGTGGACATGGCCATCCTCCTCAACGCGGGCCGCCTTTCGCGCCGCCACCGGGGCAGGCGCTTGGACGAACGATTCCACGCGAAACAGATGCTTGCCGCCCGCACCGAAGGAAACCTCATCGTTGGGCTTTAGAACCGCTTCCTGAACCCGCACTTGGTTAACGTACGATCCGTTGGCGGAATCGCGGTCGCGAAGCACTACTTGACCGGCTTCGTTCAAGCCCACCCAGGCGTGCTGGCGGGAAACTTGGTCATCCGCGAGGACGATTTGGCATTTGGTCTGATCGCGGCCGACGATAAGACCTTTAGATGTAATACTAAATGTGCGGCCGGAAAGGAGCCCCGAAGTGGCGACTAATCGGAAAGCGGGGGGAGCGGAGGAAGGAGGGGCAACCGCAACCGTGGCGACGGCTTCCTCGCCGCGGCTCGGGCCCGTGGGCATGGCCACCGTGGGACCAGCCGCCTCCTCTTCGCTCATAAAACGGCCGCAAACCCTGCAAAATCGATAACCACCCTCGTTTACTTCGCCGCATGTTGGGCATTTCATGGCCTTGGACCTCGTTGTCCGTGTAAGTACGCTGCCCGGTCTGCTTGATCCATTAATTGCCTGCTCGCCGATGCACGACTGCGTGCCAGCAATAAGCGGCTTCGGTGTTCCGCAAGTTCAATCTCCAATCTGAGTTTGCGGTTCAAAGTCTTCTTCGTTGAATTCCTTGCACTCGACGGCGGCCCCGGCGTCCAGGGGAGGAAGTCCTTGCCCGGAAAACTCCGCGAGGATCACGGTGATGTTGTCCGTCCCACCGTTGGCGTTGGCCTTCTCGATGAGGGCTTTACAGTTGTCGGAGAGCCCACTCCCTCGGCTGGCGTTCTCCAGCAAATCAGCCTCGGGTACCATGTTATACAAACCATCACTACACACCAGGATTCTATCTCCCTGACACACGCGGATGTAGGTGACCTTTACATCCAGCGTCTCACTGCTTCCTACCGCCTGAGTCAGAATGCTTTTTCGGCTGTCCTTTTCCGGATCGGCCGGCAACTCAGCGCCAATGTCCTTCAAGTAGTTCAGGAACGTCTGGTCGCGTGTCAACTGGGTAATCTGTTTGTTACGGATTAAATAGCAACGTGAATCTCCCACCTGTCCAACAAAGAGGTGCTGGCCGAAAAGGGCTGATGCCGTCGTCGTGGTTCCCATACCGCGGTAGGCAGGATTGGCCGAAGCCTTCTGAAAAATGATCTGGTTGGCGTACTCGATGGCCTCGCGCAAGAGGATCACAAAGTTTGTCTCGCTGACCGTCCCCAGCGTTTTCAGGTTGTCATACAAGCGCTTGGGAACAGTGACGGCTGCGAGTTGGCTGGCCACCTCGCCGCTTGCTTCCCCGCCCATCCCATCCGCAACCATGAACAATGAGCCGAGCGGGCCTAAATCATGCTCGCGGAGCGAGGGTGACACGCCGACTTCTCCTGTCGAAAGGTTGCAGACGACGAAGTTATCTTCGTTGTTCTTGCGGACGCGACCCATATCTGACATTCCGAACAAGGTCACGTGAATGGCCTTCGCATCACTACCCGTTGTCTCGGCCACGGCCCTCACCTTCCCCGGGTTGCGGTCACGCTCACCCGTAACCTCAGTGAAACCGCTCTTTGTGGGTATCCGTACAACTTGAGAATCAGTCCGAGCTCAACCCCAAAGAGACTTCACTTTCGCCCCGGTACCTTTCCCAGTATTTAGACAGCCACGAACATCCTCTTTCGCCAGGAGATGGGCTCTGGTGAATTGAAATGACTGTTCCTTCTTACCACACCCGCAGCTTGGTATCAAGCCAGTAGATCAGGGATTAGGTATTAGGGGTTGGGGGTTAGGAATTGGGGATTCGCGTGTGGTCTCCGAACTCCCGCGCCGTCCCCGGAACTTCTTGGATCGAGCCTTGTGCCGAGTCCCTTTCCCTAATCCCTAATCCCTAACCCCTAACCCCTGATCCCGGCCCGTGCGAAGTTCCTGGACGATCTGCGCGGCCACGCTGCGCGCCCGCTCCAGGTCCTGCGGCGGCAGGGAGATCGCCGCCACTTTGGGATGCCCCCCGCCCCCATAACGCTCGCAGATGCTCGCCAGATTGGCAGCCTTGGGGGCGCTGCTCCACGGGTTGCTGCCGACGGCGATCTTGATCCGCTCCTTCGACGAGCTTACTCCCACGCAATACACCGCGGAGGGAAAAAGATAATACGGAATGAATTTGTTGAAACCCTCCACCTTCTGATCCGCCACGTCAAAGAAAACCACGCCATCCTGCAGTTCGGCCCGCCCGCGAATCAGTTCTATGGATTTCAAATGTTGGGCGTAAAGATCTTCAAAGGCCCTCTGGATGTGCGGCAGGGCGACGATATCCTCCAGCGGCCGGGAGAGAAGCTCCGGGATCAGGCGCACGCAGAAGTCCGGTTCGCTGGTCCCTTCGATGACCAAGGTCAATTGGGTGGCAGGCTCGCGCATTTCCACCGCCGTGCGGATGTCCGGATACTGCGCGCCGTCAATCAAGTCCGCCCAGTAGACCAAATCCTCCAGGTCAGGAGCCTTGAAACCAAAGTGTTTGCTGGCGGTTTCGGCGATGAATTTGGTGCAGGAGCGGAAGTCCGGCCCGTAGAATTTCTTGCCGCTATGGTCGTGCCGGAAATGCTCGGCATCCGCTTCCGTAAGAAAGGCGCTCTGGTGATGATCAAACCACCACGTCAGGCGGTCGGAGCTGGAATACTTGAAATCGACGATCACGTTCTCGTCTGCGTCGAACAGGCCCGCGTCAAACAACTGTCCCGCGCGGTGCATCATGCCGCGATAGCGAAACTCCGCTTTGGCGTCGACGCACTGCCGGTAGAAGCGCGTGAAAACGGCCGCCGAGCATGCTCCGTCGAAACACCGATCGTGAAAACAGACTAGAACCGCCATAGGTCTTGAGGGTGAGGTAACCGCAGTCCCTACGCCCGGCCTCACCAGCGCGAGCGAAACCAGCTAAAATGCGCCCGCTGCCTGTAATTGTCAAGAGGAAATGCGGCAGGGACCCCGCCTGAAGCGTTCCGGCATGCATTGGAGCACGCACGGCTCCAACGCTATCATCGCCTTGCGCTGCAACAAACTGAGCGGCCGCTTCGAGGACTTCTGGGAGCGCCGTGCCCAGAAAAGGATAGCATGAGCTTACATACTCATTTCTGTGTCGTGCACCCAGGACGCCAGGATCGCCTTCCAGGACTGAGAACTGAAAGCAAACTCTCCGCGCTTTAGTCCATTAACATCCCGCCGTTCACTTCCACCGTCTCACCAAGAATGTAGCGCGCGGCGGGGGATGCCAGGAACAAGATGACATCGGCGATTTCTTCCGACGTTCCGGCGCGGCCCTGAGGAATATTCGCCACGAATTTCGCCATGAGCTCGGGGGGGCTGAAACGTTCATGGTACGGAGTCGCGATCACTCCCGGCGCAATCCCATTGACGCGAATTCCATGCGGAGCAAGTTCCTTAGCCAACCCTTTGGTGTAGGTCAATAGGCCGCCCTTGGCCGCCGCATAGGCTGCGGCGCCCAGGCCTCCGCCGTTCCGCCCGGCGATCGATGTGACGTTGATGATGCATCCGGTCTGGCGCGCCGCCATCTCTTCCCACACGGCTTGGGTGCACAGGAAGACGCTCTTCAGGTTCAAGTCCATGATCTGATCCCAATACTCCTCAGTCATGTCCGCCAGAGTGCGTCGCGCGATCAGGTCGCCGGCGTTGTTCACCAGGATGTCAATGCGCCCCCATTTTTTGCGCACCGCCGCCACCAGGGCATGAACCTCTTGCTGGTGCGTAACGTCGGCGCGAATCGCCAAAGCTTCGCCACCCGCTTTGCGGATGGCTTCCACCGCCTCCTCCGCGCCCTTTTGGTTCTTGAGGTAGTTCACTCCTACGCGGGCTCCTTCACGCGCCATGGCCTCGGCTGTCGCCCGGCCGATGCCGCTTGAGGCTCCGGTAATCAAAGCTACTTGTCCTTCCAGTATCATTACAACCTCCCCTTCGATCAGTGCTGCGTGCCGGTCAGTTTCCAAGCATTCGAGCTTGGTGAAACTGAAGAATGCATCGTAACGCATCCGGAATCATGCGCCAACTACCATTGTGCGGGGCCGCCAGGAAGTCCGTGCCTCGGGGCGCGTCACGGAGCAGGATTGAAGGGGCAAGACCACCTTGGAACTCACTCATGAGTCTTTCCCAATTTGGAACGCCCACGGCCCGGTGGGGTGCTGCCGGGAAGGTTGGGCAGCGCCCTTCAACATCGCGGATCTCCTGAAAAATAAAGGTTTCTTTCCCCCTCCCTGATCCTTAGAGGCTTCTGGGGCGATTCCCTTCCTTGTGGACAGCGACTTGCTTTTTCTGGACATGCGCATATGGCCGACGTTACCCAAGCGGAATGGAAAGGAAGCAAAGCATGGCCAGGACGTGCGCTGTTCTTACCGTTAGCACTGGCCGTGCTTGCCGCAATAGGCAGCCTCGGGTGCAAGAGTCCTTCCCCAGCCTCCAACGTCCCTGGCAAAGGCTCACATGCTCCGCAAATCAAGGCCGTCTTGCATCTGGAACCTTTTGTGGTGAACCTGGCGGACCCCGAAGAAAACCGGTTCCTCCGTGTAGGAATTGACTTGGGATTGGAAAACCCGCTTTCCGCCAAGGAGGGTAAGGCAGGAGAAGGTGAAGTCCCCAGTGCGCGCATCCGGGATTGCATTCTGACGGTGCTGTCAGCTTGGCACTCTGACGCTCTGCTGGCCCCCGAAGGTAAACAGAAACTCAAGGATGAGCTCGTACGCGCGCTTCGGGCGCGTGTGCCCGAGCTAGGGGTGAGAGAAGTCTACTTCACGGATTTCCTTGTGCAGCGTTGAGTCATGGGAAGTGAGGTTCAAACCCGCGTGGTGGAATCAGTTCCCTCGCCCCGGGAAATTTGGCCGGAGGCGCTGGAACTGCCTTGCCGGCTGTACGTTGCCTTAGAAGTTCCTCATTTCACCATTCGTGACCTTCTTTCTCTCAGCGTCAACTCGCTGGTGGATACGCAACGCCGTGAAGGGGCACATGTGCCGGTACTGGTGAACGGGGTCATGGTGGGGTGGGCAGAATTTGATGTGATTGATGGCCGGTTAGCGGTCCGGTTGACGGAAATGGTTTGACCCGAGTCGCCAGCCCTGACCTGGGGGAAGGAACAAAAGTCATGGAAGCCAAGGCTGCAAGCCAAGCTGCATCCCCGCTGGGGGCGGCCTGGGCGGTCGCCCTCAAGAACTTATGGCAATGGGTCCGGCGCGCCGTAAAGCCCCGCAAGGTCCGACGCCTGCGTGTCTGCGAGACGTTATCGCTCGGGGAGCGGCGTTTTTTGGCGGTTATTGAATTCGACCACCAGGAATTCCTGGTGGGAGGTAGCGGAAATTCTCTGGAGCTCTTGGCACGGCTGCACGAGGGAATGGTGATAGCCGAACCTTCCCTGCCGCGGGAGTCGCGCACTCTTTGAAGGCCGGTGAGTTCTTTTATGAAGCAATCCTGGCCTCGACGTTTGGCGAGGTGGTCGGCGATGGGAATCGCCGCCGGGGTGTTTCCCACGGCGGTTTGTGCCGCGCCGCCGGCCGCGCCGAACGGTCTGGTGATTCCCGGGCTGACGCAGGGCAGTTCATCATTGCCCTGGAATATCATCGTCCTGCTCACCATCCTGACCCTGCTGCCCGCCCTGCTCCTCGCCATGACGCCGTTCGTAAGGTTGCTGGTCGTCTTCCACTTCCTGCGACAGGCGCTGGGAACGCAAACCACCCCGACCAACCAAACGCTCATCGGGCTGGCGCTCTTTTTGACCTATTTCGTCATGCAGCCCGTGGGAGCGGACGTCTATCAGGCCGCCATCGTTCCTCTGCAAAACAACCAGATCACGGCCCTGGAAGCATTGGACCGGGGCGCGGCGCCCGTGCGGCGCTTCATGCTGAAGTTCACGCGGCAGAAGGATTTGGCGCTGTTTGTGGAGCTGGCGAAGGGACCTCGTCCGCGCCGTCCGGAAGACCTCTCCATGCGGGTGGTTATTCCCGCCTACATCCTTTCGGAATTGAAGGCAGGGTTTCAAATCGGGACCATCCTGTTCCTGCCCTTCTTAGTGATCGACTTGGTGGTGGCGTCCGTGACCACTTCCGTGGGAATGATGCAGTTGCCTCCCGTGGTGATTTCCACTCCGCTGAAGATTTTGCTTTTCGTGATGGTGGACGGCTGGAATCTGGTCGTCGGTTCCCTGATGAAAAGTTTCTATTAAGGCAGTGGTTAGTGGCTAGTGGTCAGTGGTTAGTGACTAGCAGCAGCGCGCCGCAACCGGAGGAACCAAATGACTCAACAAGGCAGGATCAACAGCTACCGTGATCTTCTGGTATGGCAGAAAGGCATGGCTCTGGCGAAACAGGTTTACTCTTTGACTCGTTCCTTCCCCTTTGATGAGAGGTTTGGGTTGGTTGCCCAGATGCGGCGAGCTGCCGTGTCAGTCCCGTCGAATATTGCAGAGGGTCAAGCACGCCACGGGAAAAAGGAATTCGTTCACTTCTTGTCTCACGCCGAAGGCTCATTGGCGGAATTGGACACGCAGCTAGCGCTTGCGATGGAACTCGGTTACCCCCGAGACCCCAACGTTTACCAAAGTATCGCGTTGGTCGGAGAGCTACAAAGGACGCTTGCCACCTTGCGTGGAAAGATCGAGGTCCGGCTAGCCACTAACCACTAGCCACTAACCACTGAAAGGTTTTCTATGACCCCGGATGTCGTTGTGCAGTTGGCTCGCGAAACTCTCCTGACCGCTCTGTTGCTGGCCGCGCCCATTCTGGCGGTGGCTACCGTGGTAAGCCTGCTGATCAACATTGCCCAGGTGATGACCTCCATTCAGGAGCATACGGTGGCCACTGTTCCCAGGCTTGCGGTCGTGGCCCTCACCACCTTTGTCTTGTTGCCGTGGATGTTGCGCAAATTGATGAGCTTCACCGTGCAGTTGTTTGCGGATTTTCATCGTTGCCTGGGGTAGGGCTCGAGGAGTGAAACGTGGGTTGGGGACTGGAAACGGTGGTCGGGCGCGTCCTGCTTGTGGGCGCGCGGGTGAGCGCGCTGATGGTGTTCGCGCCCTTTTTGGCGAGCGCGACGATTGCGCCCCGCATCAAGGCCGGCTTCACCGTGGCGCTGACGGCCCTGCTCTACCCCGTCGTGGCGGCGGATTTGCCCTCCCTCTCCGGGGCCATAGGGTGGCAGGTAGTCGGCGGTGAGTTCGTCGTGGGTCTGATCATGGGCATCACGCTCCAGTTCGTCTTCGAGGGAGTGGAGTTGGCAGGGCAGATCGTAGGTTTCCAGGTTGGACATTCGCTGGCGAGTGTGTTCAATCCTCTGTCGGATGCTGACACGCCTGTCCTCTCGAATTTCTACCAAATGGTGGCGCTGCTGATCTTTCTTCAATTGGACGTGCATCATTGGGTGCTGCGGGGTCTGGTCAAAAGCTTCCAGTACTGTCCGCCGGGAATGGTGGTGGCGAATCCCCTGGTGGCCGAGCAGCTCTGGCGCGCCGCCGGGGGCATGCTGGTCATGGCTGTGCAGGTCGCCATCCCCACCCTTCTGGCGACGATGCTCATCGATATCTCTCTGGGTCTGGTGGGGAGGGTTTCACCCCAGCTTCCGGTGCTGTTTGTGGGGATCTCGGTCAAGAGCGTCGTGGCGTTTCTGGTGATCATGGGGACATTGCGGTTTTGGCCGGGGTTGCTCGAGAGGTATTTCGGGGAAGCGCTGGCGACGGGCGAGCAACTGATGCATTTAGCACGATAGGGAGCCGAACGAGTGGCGGACGAAAGTCGCACTGAACAAGCAACGCCGCGACGGCGGCAACGAGCCCGCCGCGAGGGCGACGTCCCGCGCAGCCGGGAGTTTCCCGCCGCGCTCGCGTTGATGACTCTGGTGCTGTTTCTCTGGTGGTACCCGCAGAACTGGAAGAACGACTGGCGCGATCTCCTGGAACGGACTCTCACCGCCGCCACCCACAGCGATATGGCAGCGGGTACGCCGGTGCTCAAATGGGTCGCGTGGAGGGTCTGTGTTTGGGCGGGGCCCAGCCTGGCCCTGGCTTGGCTGGTGGCCATAGCCGGCAGCTTTGCCCTGGGCGGATTTGTGATGGCCCCGTCGGCTCTGGCCCCCAAACCGCAGCGGCTGAATCCCGCCAACAATCTCGGAAAGTTGTTTTCGCTCGGCGGGCTGCAGGGACTTTTGAAGTCGATGGTTCCCTCCGCCTTTGTGCTCTACATCGCCGTGGCCATCATGGTTCGGGACTGGGGCCAGATCCTGCAAATGTGCCGAGTGGGCGTCCGGCCATCGCTGGGTTGGATGCTGTCGCGCATCTTTGAAATTTCCTGGAAGGGCGGCTTGGTTTTCATCCTCTGGTCAGGATTCGATGTGTTGATCTCACGCCTCAACTTCGAGCGCCAACTCCGCATGACTCGCCAAGAAGTGCGCGAGGACTTCAAGGAAATGGAAGGCCACCCGGCAATCCGCGGGCGCATTCGGCGGCTTCAGAGGGAGATGCGACGTCGACGCATGTTGCGCGATGTGGCACGCGCCACGGTGGTGGTGACCAACCCCGAGGAATATGCCGTGGCCCTCGAGTACAAACCGGAAGCCATGGCTGCTCCGGTGGTAGTGGCGAAGGGCCGCAATCTGCTCGCACAGAGAATCAAGCGCGAGGCGCGCTGGCACGGAATCCCGTTGGTGGAAAACCCGCCGCTGGCTCAGGCCCTCTATCGCGCCACCGAAGTCGGTCAGACGATCCCGGCGAAATTGTACACAGCGGTCGCGGAAATCCTGGCCTTCATCTACCGCACCCAGCGGCTGGTGAACCCCGCCACGGCCCAAGGGGGAAAGCGATTGGGCGCCCGTTAGGCGTTGGGAACGCGAAGACGCGGAGTGAACGAACCTGTCTTTCTAACTCGGGGAGGGACATACGACCCCATCCCTGCGGCGGTCACACGCGACAGGTCCGCCGACCGCCGGCACATTTTTAGGTATTGATGATGAAACCTGCAACCCCCAAGCCGGCTCCCGCCAACCAGGGCAGTTCCCTGGACTGGGCGGTTCCCTTAGTCGCCGTGGCGCTGGTGTTTGTGATGTTGGTTCCCTTGCCGCCCTTTGCCCTGGACATTCTTCTGTCGGCCAGCCTCACGGCCTCCGTCCTGGTGTTGTTGGTGGCGATGTACATCACGCGCCCGGTGCAGTTCTCGGTGTTCCCCTCACTCCTCCTGCTCCTGACCTTGTTCCGCCTCTCGCTGGGGCTGGCGAGCAGCCGGCGCATTCTGCTGCACGGCAATGAGGGCACCACCGCCGCCGGGCATGTGATCGGAGCCTTCGGACAGTTTGTGGTGGGAGGCAATTACATCGTCGGCTTCGTCCTGTTTGTGGCCTTGATTGCCATTCAGTACCTGGTGATCAACCACGGAGCGGTGCGCATCGCGGAAGTGACGGCGCGCTTCACCTTGGACGCTTTGCCGGGAAAACAGATGGCCATTGACGCTGACCTCGGCGCGGGGCTGATTGACGAAGCCCAGGCGCGAGCCCGCCGCGAACTGGTGGGCCGGGAAGCGGAGTTCTATGGCGCCATGGATGGCGCCGCGCGTTTCAGTCAGCGCGACGCCTTGGCCACGGTGCTCATTACTGCCATCAACATCATCGCCGGGTTTTTGATCGGAGTTTTCTACCATGGCGTCCAGCTCAGCGAAGCCCTGAAAACCTATACCATCCTCACCGTCGGAGATGGGCTGGTCACCATGATCCCCTCGTTACTGGTTTCGGTCGCCGGGGCGATGGTGGCGACGCGGGCTTCGTCCGAAGCAGGCTTGGGATCCGACCTCAGGCGGCAACTGCTTCCGCGAAGCGAACCGCTGTGGATCGTCTCCGGCGTGATGGGTACACTCGGCCTGATTCCGGGCCTGCCCAAAATCCCCTTCTTTCTCATGTCCGGGCTACTTGCCTGGGTGGCCCGCCGCGCCCAGCACGCCGCCACGGTCAAGCCCGCGGAAGCTGTGACTTCCGCCACTGCCCTGCCGCCGG
>JBEKAD010000004.1:0-24195 GCA_050018435.1 Terriglobia bacterium | reverse complement strand
TGGTCTGGCGGAAGGTCCGGTTGAGTTCGCGCATCATGTCGAGCACCACCTGGGAGTTCTCCGTGTCCAGATTGCCCGTGGGTTCATCGGCCAGCAGGATTTTGGGTTCGCAAATGACGGCGCGGGCAATCGCCACGCGCTGTTGCTCGCCGCCAGAAAGGGCATAGGGGCGGTGATTCAGTTTCTCCTCGATTCCCAACATGCGGGTGATGGTCTGGAAACGATGGGGGTTGAATCCGTTGCCCTGAATGTGTTGGGCGATGGCAATGTTGTCCCGCGCCGAAAGTGTGGGTAACAGGTTGAAGCGCTGGAAGACGAACCCAATCTTATGGCGGCGGAAGCGCGTGCGGTCGGCGTCGGACATCAGGCGAAAGTCGTTGCCGTCCACGCACACCTCACCGTCCGTCGGGCCGGTCAGGCCGCCCAAAATGTGCAGCAAAGTGGACTTACCGCATCCCGAAGGTCCCACCACCGCTACGAACTCGCCTTCCTGGACCACCAAGTCCACACCCCGCAGCGCCGGCACATCGACTTTGCCAACGCGGTATATCTTCTTCAGAGCCTTGGTACAGATAATAGGTTCCACGTGATCCCTACGTTCTCCCTCGGCGGGTTGCGGCGCTTGATGAATTACCGGGGCGACGGGCGCTGGGGGCCTATAAACGCAGACGTACCCCAGACCGGACGGGTTACTCGTACGCGAGGGCATCCACAGGGTCAAGTCGGGCGGCCCTTAGAGCAGGGTAGAAAGCTCCCACCAAACTCCCGATCAACGCCAGGCAGGCAGCGTAAAGTCTCCAGTCCCAAGTGAGTTGGACGGGCAGCGTGGGGAAGAGTCCTATGAGTACCTTCCGCATAATCACGGACCCAATGTACCCGGCGATGATGCCCACTGCGGTAAGCAGCGTTGCTTCTCTCAGAATGACCGAAATGATGTACGTTTTCGACGCCCCAAGCGACTTCAAAATGCCGATCTCGCGGGTGCGTTCGGTGATGGTAGTGTACATCGAAAGGAAAATGACAAGAAAGCCGATCCCCACCGCGATGCCAATCATGGCGGTAATGAAGTAGTTGAGGCCGGGTAGATTATTCGATGTCATCAACTCCATGTATTCTTGGATCTGCATGATTGAGTAATTAGGAGGCAACAATGTCCGAATGGCCTCGGCGGTTTGTTCCCTGAAAGCAGGGTCCGTGCACTTGACAAAGAATATTGACGCTTTGTTCTGGGCCCCCAGCAGGTCCTGGGCGGTGGCCAGGGGAATGTACATGCGCGCTCCCTTGCCGTGTTCCACAATCCCCGCGATGCGGAAATCATGGTTCAGCAAGTTGATGGTTTGCCCCACCTTGGAGTGATTGGCGTGGGCATAAATGTCGTCCACCAGGATGTCGTAGGGCGCCTGGAAGGGTCCACCCGAGTGGTAAACAAAGCCCCGGGAAACGCGATCGAAGCTGGCCAAGTCAATACCATAGATGATGCTCAACGACTGCCCAGAGTTCACCAGAAAAAGAGTGGGCGCCACCGCCAGCACGCGTGGCAATTCCGCCAACCGGTCGCCGATCTTGATCGGCATGGGTGCTTGATTCAATGCAAAGAGGAAGGAAGCGCCGGGGGGCTGTACCAGGATGTCGGCGCCCACGCCCTCCACTCGCCTGGCGCTATCGTTCACCAGCCCATGGCAAAGACCCACCACCAGAATGACCATCGCTACTTCAATGGCCACGGCCAGCACGCTCACCCCGGTGCGGATGGGCCGGTGCAGGATATTGGAAATGATCAACCTATTGACCATCGGGGTGTTCCCCTTGCTTTGCCGCGCTCAAGTCCACCAATTCCGCCCCCTCGGGCTTCTTCAGGTCGAACTTCTCCGGGGGGATGGGCTCGTTGAACTGGGCCTTTTCAATGGTGATTGTAACCTCGTAATCCTCTGCGGGCCGGGACACTTCAATGTGAGTGGGAAAACGCACCCCCTGAAAATCCTGGTAGGCAGAGTAGCGGACGTCTTCCGTATAGGTGCCGTCGGGTTCATAGAATTGCATCCGCACCAGTTCCAGGTCCGCCCGGTCGAACCAGACTTTGCGGTGGAGGATCACGTGGCGATCCCGAGGCGACTCCACGATGTTGACCACGTAATAGCGCCGCCGCTGCGTGCGACTTTGGTCCTCTACGCGAAACGGCGTCTCGTGGTCCGCATCAACGGGGGGAACAATCAGCGCCTGTAAAATGTGCTGAGGACGAAGGTTCTCTAGCGCGTTCTTAGCGGGACGGCGAAACGTGGTCTTACCGATTATGAATTTCTGCTTGATGGGAATGGACAAGCGGAATTCCTCGCCGTTCGAGACCATGTCAAAAATATTCGTCCGGACCACCGGCGCTTGGCCCAGCAAGCGAATGGTGGAGGGCTTTTGCAGCAGAACGAAGCCCTTCACATCGTGGTATTCCTTGATGACTCCCGAATAAACCGAACCCGCCGTGGGCTCCAAGTCGACCGTGGCGGTCATCGTGTGGACAGCATCGCTCCAGGCGTTGATCTTGGTCACGAGTTCGGCAAGACTCGCATCGCGCACGGGAATGCCTTGGCTCGGAGCGTGGACGTGCGTCACCCTTCGCACCAAGCACCCCGGCGTGGCCAGGAGCAGGGCGGCAAGAACTAATCCGGAAAATACCTTTGCTGTCTCAATAAGTGCGATTCGCAAGATGCCAACTCTCTAATCTAACAGACGGCATGAAATGTGTCAATCCGGCCGAATAACAGTAACTCCTTTTGTCCGTACGCATTTGCAAAAGGTCATAGGATTAGCGCAGGGCCCGTTGCCCGATCTGTCGCGAACTTCCGACACGCTTGGAGCCCGAAGACGGCACCCGGCTGGGTCCCCAGTCGCCTCTATGTCTATGATTCTTCATGCCCCTTACCTTTGATTCCCTCTCCTGCATTGTTTTCCGCCAAATACTGTCGCACGAGTGGTTCCAAACTCCATCTCATCCCGCAGGCACTCCCCCGGTTTATTTCTCGTCCCTGGTGGGGGTGCTGCCCCCTGATACCCGAATTCACGGTGGTAGCCAGAAAGGCATGTAGGTACACAGGCCCTCCAGAAAACTGAGAAGTCAGCTTGATCTGGGTGGAAGGCAGTGGTTCGAGTGGACGGTGGGGGGGCCAAAATAAAATGAGGGGGAAGCTCTCTCCCCCCTCCAAGCGTCGGGTCTTGGGTCTAAACTCCGGGCCGTCGCTGGCTACCCTCTAGGTTTGTCCGACGTCGGCTCGTTGACTCAACAGAGCAAGCGGGATTCCAATTGAATTTCAATTTCCTTCAGGCCTGTAACAACGCTAACTTGTTAAGATTCAGCAATTTTAGGGGCTGACTCCCACGGGGCAGACGCAAGATAGGTATAGGAGCTATAAATTTCTTCTATATTTGAAATCCCAAATACGGAATTCTGCAAAACGCACCCGGCCATTATGTACCATGTCGTGGTGTACCCATAAACTAAACTTGTTGACGAGCACGTCCGCTGGCGTGCTATCCTGACTTGCTAAAAGCCCCACCGTTCCCGGGGCAAGATCCTCTAGGGGGTCCCGGGAACCTTAAGTGGTAGATTATCGCTGTGCAAGGAAGTTTCCGTGCCGTTTCGGCCGGGAACGCCTCGGCAGTTGCAGCCGCATTTTCCGGGGACGGATATGATTGATATTCACTGCCATCCTTTACCCGGTGTTGACGATGGCGCAAGGTCCTTTGAGGTGGGAGTCGCGATGTGTCGCGTCGCGGCGGAGGATGGCGTCACGCATCTGGTGGCGACGCCGCACAGCAATTACAGCTATTCATTCGACCCTGACCTCAACCGGCAACTGCTTCGAGAGCTCCAGGAAAAAGTTGGCGAGAGACCTAAGCTCCTGCTAGGCTGCGACTTTCATCTCTCCTACGACAACATCCAAATCTGTGTGCAGAATTCCAAAGATTTCACCATCAATCAAACTTCTTACCTGCTGGTGGAACTCCCGGACCAGTTCATTCCTGACCACCTCAGCCGCGTGTATTACGACATCCAGGTCGCCGGGCTTAAGCCGATCATTACGCACCCGGAACGGAACCCCCTCCTTCAGCGCAAACCGGAGCTGCTTCAGCACTGGGTTTCGATGGGATGCTTGGTGCAAGTCACGGCACAATCGTACACGGGCGGGTTCGGCTCCAAAGCGCGTAAGTTTTCTGAGCGGTTGCTCGACGCCGGCGCGGTCCACTTCTTTGCCAGCGATGCCCACGACGTGAAGAGGCGCCCGCCGATTCTCTCCCGCTGCTACCGCCAGGTGGCAAAAGAGAAAGGTGAGGAAATCGCCGACCTGCTTTTGCAAAAGAATCCGGAAGCCGTCATCAACGGACGCCCTTTGCCTCCCCAACCGGATTGGTCCGAAGGTCAAGGCGACAGGAGAAAGCGCTCCTGGTTCTCTTTCCTCTTGGGCCGGTGAAGCTGTGGTCACGTGGCCAGGCCCCTATTTCATTTGCAAGTCGTAAGTTTTCCCGGACAATTCCAAGTGCACGCGCCCTTCGGCGGGGAGGATGGCGTTTAACGCACCCCTATTCTTCGAGGCCGTACGTCTTGTCGCCAAGCCTTTCCGATAGTACACTGCGAACAGGGAGATTTCCGACCGTATGCCGACCGATTCTGATCGCAGACCTGATCCTGAACTGCTCCTCAAGCAGTTGGAAGCGCAGGACGAACAGCTCCAGCACGAACGGTTAAAGGTCTTTCTGGGCTACGCCTCGGGAGTGGGCAAATCGTTTCGGATGCTGGATGAGGGCCGGCGGCGCCGGGCTCGCGGCCAGGACGTGGTCATTGGGGCCGTTCAATCGAACCTGCCGGCCGAGCTCGGGCATCTGCTTCAGACGATCGAGGTCATTCCCCTCAAGAAAATCGGCAATGGCGCGGCCATGGATGTGGAGGCCATTTTGCGCCGGCGTCCGCAGGTCTGCCTGGTCGACGGCGTCGCTTACAACAATCCCCCGGGCAGCAAGAACCCCCAGCGCTGGCAAGATGTGGAAGAACTCTTGGCGGCGGGAATCATCGTGATTACTTCTCTCAACCTCCAGCACATTGAGGAGCGCCGCGAGGCGGTGGAAAGGATCACCGGCAAGCACGTCACGGAAACCGTCCCGGAGCGATTCCTTTACAACGCCAACGAAATCGTCATCGTGGATGTCCCGCCGGAACTCCTTCTGGAACGGGCCGGGCAGCCGTCCACGACGGCTCCGGCTTCGGCGGACACGCCGCGGCGGCTTTCCGCCTTGCGGGAGATCGCTTTGCTTCTTGCCGCCGAGGTGGTTGACCGGCAGCTTGAGGACTACCTTCTCGCTCACGGTATCGAGCTGCTTTGGGGTACTCACGAGCGCATCCTGGTTTGCCTGACGCGCGGGTCAAATGCCCACGCCATGATCGCCAGCGGAAGGCGCAACGCCGACCGCTTCCACGGAGAACTTTTCACCGTGTATATCCGCGATGACCGGCTTTCCGAGAAAGATGAGAGCGCCCTTCAGGAGCAGCTCATGGAAGCGCGGCAGGTAGGAGCGCAAACCGCGGCCCTCGAGGGGTACGACCCGGTTGAAACTCTGATGGATTTTGCGCGCACGCACCGGATTACGCAAATCTTTGTCGGCCATCCCAGCCGCGTTCACTGGTGGGATTACTTCCTGGGCGGCCCTTTGGATCGGCTCATTCGCGCCGCAGAAGAGATCGACGTGCGCGTGTTTCCGCACTGAAAGCAGGGGTTAGGGATTAGGGGTTAGGGATTAGGTGATGAGTGCCACGACATCGTTTACACCGAGAAGTGTCACGACATCGTTTACAGTCTTACTGAATGAAATAAAGTCTGACCTCGTTTCGCGCGACCATCGATGCAATTTTCCGATATGGAGGCATCGACGCAAGGAAAGCCAAGGCAAGTCCGAACCAGAGCGATTGAACGTTACTCGCGAGGCGAGTCGGTCTCGACGATTGCGAGCATCGACGCGGGGCGGGAAAAGCTGCAGGTTCAGGTCGACGGTCGGACGATTGAGCAATATCCTCACCCGATGAGGTGGGCGCCTCGCGACGGGGGCGAGAGCTACTCCAGTCGCCCTTGCGGGCTCCTTCCGTAGCTCTCGCCCCCGTCCCCTGACTTTGTCTGTAAACGATGTCATGGCACTTCTCGGTGTAAACGATGTCTTGGCACTTGATAATTAGGGATTAGGGTCGATGCTTTGCGCCTTTCCCCAACCCCGAATCCCTAACCCCGAATCCCTCGGTTTACCATGGACATACCTTCTCACCAGCGCGGCCGGCTGAAAGTGTATTTGGGGTTTGCCGCCGGCGTCGGAAAAACCTACCAGATGTTGGAGGACGCTCACGAACTGGTCAAGCGGGGCGTCGACGTCGTGATCGGTTACCTCGAACCCCATGGGCGCAAGGATACGATCGCGCAAGCCCAGGGGCTGGAGCTGATCCCGCGCTGCAAAATGGCATACCGGGGAGCGGTTTTCGAAGAGATGAATATGCCCGCCATCCTCGAACGCCATCCCGAGGTTTGCGTGGTGGATGAACTGCCCCATACCAACGTTCCGGGCTCATGCCATTTGAAACGCTGGGAAAATGTCCTGGAACTGTTGGACGCGGGAATCGATGTCACGACCACCATGAACATCCAGCACCTCGAGAGCCTGAATGATCAGGTCAAGGACATGACCGGCGTGCGGGTTCGCGAGACGATTCCTGACTGGGTCATGAAACAGGCCGAGGAAGTCGTCATGGTGGATCTTACCCCGCGTGCACTGCTCAACCGGCTGGAGCGCGGCGTAGTGTACCCACCGGAGAAGGCCCAGCGCGCGTTGCAAAATTTCTTCAAAGAATCCACGCTCGTCGCCTTGCGTGAAATTGCCTTGCGGCAGACCGCGCACGAAGTAGAGATCCGGCAGGTAACGTTACCCGATTCCACTGCCGAACTCATGGCCACGGCGGCAGAAGAATCGAGCACCGGAGGCAGTGATTTTGGCAGCCCGACCGACCGGATTCTCGTCTACGTCACGGAGCATCCCTCCACGGCCATGCTCATCCGCCGTGGCAAGCGCGTGGCGGATTATCTCCAGGCCGACTGCTTTGCTGTATTTATCCATGCCGAAATGGATTTCAATGCGTTGCCGGCAACCAAACGGGAAGCCGTGGAGCGCCACCTCAGCTTCGCGCGCAACCTTCACATCGAAACCAGGGTCCTGCAAGGTCAGGATATCGCCACCACTTTGCTCGACTTCGCGCGGCTTCATAACATCACGCAGCTTTTCATGGTGCGCCCCCAGTATTCCCCCTGGGAGGGATTTATAGGACGAAACCTCATCCATCGAATTGTCCGTGACGCCCGTGACATGCAGGTGACCATCGTCGCCGAACGCCGGCCCACCCGCCGGGAATAACCGGCATCCCCTAGTAGCGCCGCCCGGCAGAGCCGGAAGAACAAGTCAAAAGGCAAAGCGCAAAAAGCAAAGGGCAAAAGTGAAAAGCGCTACGCGGGTGCCACCGCGAAGCCGAGCCGCAACCCCATGCAGATTTTTCGTCCCGATCGGATCGGGACTCAGAATGACCGGGGCACTACGTTGCCGCCTTGAATCCTTCATGGTCGCCCTGCGCCCGCACTGTCATCCTGCGCCGGTTCGTCCCCAAAGGAACGGAGAAACCCCGGCCCCAGAGAACCGGCCCGCGCTACGCTTGCTGGCAGATTGTGGTTGCGGACAAGCCGATGGGATGTACACTGCGGTGGCGGACAATGCCAAAGCGGAAATCCTGGCTTAAAGTTGCCCGAGTTGGGATCGGTGGCGCCGCTACGTCAGCGGTGGAAGGCAGGTTCCGCATCGAAACCATCGTGACGTACCGTTTTCCCATCGAAGACTGGGCGGCATCTCTCGTCCCACCCTTGGTACTCGGGAGGGGTCAATCGAGGCCATAATCCGGAGGTCAGAGTGAGACTAGCAGCGAGATTGGTGTGGGCAGTTCTGTTTGCCAGCCTGGCGAGTGCGCAAGCGGCCGAGCGGTGGTGGGAGCAGGAGCCGTTGACGATTCTGGATTTGCACACGTTCGCCGGGGAGATCACGCGATACCCAGCTCCCGAACTGGCGCGGCTGAAGGCGGCGCTGGGGTTCAATACCGACACGTTGTATGTACACAACCTGTTCGACGGCATGGACGATGAAGGCTTTTTCTTCCGCACGCCACTGGCGAGCGTGCAGCATCCCGATTATCTGAAGGACTTCCTGCCGGAGGCGCGCAAACGCGGGATGCGCACGACGCTCTATATCAATGTGCATTACTACACCATGGAGTTTGCCCAAAAGCACCCGGATTGGGTGCAAATCCGCGAGGGCGGCGGCACCATGGACGATCTGTACGGGCACGGAACAACATTCTGCGTGAACAGCCCGTGGAGGGACTGGGTCGCGGCGCTGATGAAGGACCTGAGCGCGTACCTGATCGATGGGGTTTTCGTCGATGGGCCGGCGTTCTTCCCCGAGACCTGCTATTGCAAGTATTGCCAGGCAAAATTCCGCAAACTCTACGGGCGGGACTTGCCCTCGAAACGTGAGCGCCAGGGGAAGGGCGCCAGCGACCTGCTGGAGTTTCAGGGCATCAGCCTGGCGGATTTCATGCGGGACCTCAACCACGTGCTCAAGTCGGCCAATCCCAATATTCTGTTGTACGGAAACCATACTGCCCTGACAGCAAACTGGGCGACTGGGCAGGTGAACCGGCGGCTGGTGCAAGAGGAAGACCTGTTGGCGAGCGAGGGCGGCTACGTTTACAACGATCTCAACCAGACGCCGCTGTGGAAGGCCGGCCTGCGCGCGCGCATGATCGAAACCCAAGCGGGCGGAAAGCCCACCGTGATCATCGCCTGCCCGGCGTTGAAGCCGTGGACGCACGCCATGCTGCCGGCGGCCGAGGCGCGGCTGATATACGCCGATATCATCGCTAATGGTGCGAATCCATGGATGAGTCTGACGCTGACCGAATTCGACCGGCCGGAACTGCAAGCCACGATAGCGATGAACCAGTTCGTGAAGGAGAACTCGCAGTACCTGCACAAGACGCGCTCGGAGGCGAAGGTAGCGGTGGTATGGTCCTACACGACGGCCAACGCGTACTCGCCGGACGCGCAGTTGATCGACATCGCGGCGGTGAAGGGGAAGACGGAGGCCGGCAATCTGCAGCGCGAGTTCTGGGGCGTAGCGGAAGCGCTGCTGCGCGCGCATGTGCCGTTCGACGTCATCGACGACACCACTCTGGAGCAAGGGGAACTCGGGCGGTACCGCGCCGTTTTCCTGCCCAACGTGGCCTGCATGACCGATGAGGCGGCGCGCCAGGTGACCGAGTATGTAAAGAATGGCGGAAGCGTGTTCGCAACGTTCGAAACATCACTGTACGATGCGTTCGGCCAGCGGCGAAAGGAGTTCGCCCTGCGGGAAGCGCTGGGAGTTTCCTCCGCCGGAAAGATCGCCGGTCCGCGCACCTACGACTTCATGAGTGCGGTGTCAGACGATTCCCTGACGAAGGGGTTGCCGAAGCCGTTGATCCTCTCGCCGGTCTACTACGCGCGCGTCGGCGCGGAGGGTGCTACGCCGCTGGTTCGCTACCTGAAGAAACGGCTCGGGCCATACCGGGAGATACCGCCGTTGTCAGAGGATCCGGCGCTAACCGTAAACCGGCTGGGCAAAGGCACGGTGGTATACGCGAGCGGAGATTTTGGGAACACCATCACCAACTTTCACATGCGGGATTCGCTCGAGATCGTGCAGAACGCGGCGGCGAAGCTGGCGCCGGGCGGGCCCCGCCTGGAGGGCGCACCGGAAACAGTGGAACTAGTGCATCGCTCCCTGGATGCCGGAGCGCGGCACATCTTTCACCTGGTGAATTTCACGGGCCAGATGACGCGGCCGATTCAGGAAGTGATCCCGGTGCAAGGCGCGCACCTGGTGCTGCCGCGTGGGATGACGGTGAAGCGGGCCTACGCGCTGATGGCCAAGCGGTCGCTGCTGCCGCGGGTCGGGAAAACCGGAGCTGTGGAGCTGGCACTGCCCGAGTTCCGCGAATACGAGGTCGTGGTGGTGGAGACGCAGCCGCCACGGCTGGCACGCTAGAATTCAGCCCCTAATTGTCGATTGATGATTGACGATTCAAAACCGGGGGCTCACGGGATTGTTCTTTCAATCGAAAATCGACAACCGGCAATCGAAAATCGGCAATGGCTTGGCGCCACGCGGGGCACGGGGTTCCGTGCCCCGGCGTGGTGGAGCAGCGGATTAAGCCGCCCGGGCATTCTTGGCGACGTTCGCGGCGTTTCCGGGCACCGGCACTTCCGCCTTGATAGGCACGGGTCCCATGGCGTATTCGGTGGGGCCGAGGCGTTCCTGGGAATCCATGATCTCGTCCCACTTCACCTCCTTGCCCGTGTAGGCCGCGGTCCTGCCCATGATGGCGGCCAGCGTAGCGTGGGCCACGTGTTCCGCTTCGTTAATGGGCTGGTTAGCGCGGATGGCGGTGACGAAATTCACATGCTCCTGATCGTAAGGGTTGAACTTGGTCTTGCCGGGGTCCTGTCCCTCCTCCTGATACTTCCACACCACCTTGCCCGTAAGGTCATAGATCGTGTTCTTGCAATTCGTGTAGCCCTCCGTCCCCACGACGTACTCGGAGACTTCATTGGCGCAACCGTCAATCTGGCGGCACATGCTCTCCAGGATTCCGCCGTTGGGGTAGGTGAACTGCAAGTTGAAGTGGTCGAACTGGTCGCCCGTCACGCGCTGGACGCGCCCCCCGCAACCGATGACTTTGGTGGGGTTCATTCCCGTGAACCAGAGGACGGTGTCAAGATTATGGACGTGCTGTTCGCAAATGTGGTCGCCGGAAAGCCAACGCCAGTTCACCCAATCGCGAATCATGGCTTCCATATCCGACCACTCTTTCTTCTTGGGCGCATACCACAATTGGCCGCCATTCCAGCGGGCGCAGGCCCCGACGATCTGGCCGATGGCGCCATGGGAGACGCGATTATAGGTCGTCTTATAGGCACGGTCATGCCGCCGCTGTGTTCCCGTCACCACGCACAGATTGTAAGCCGCAGCTTTCTGCCCGGTCGCCAGGATGGAGCGCACGCCGGGGGCATCGACGGCGCACGGCTTCTCCAGAAAGCAATGTTTCTTGGCGTCCACCGCGGCGTCGAAATGCTGGGGCCGGAAATGCGGCGGGGTGGCCAACAGCACCAAGTCCACGTCGGCTTCGAGCACTTTCTTGTAAGCATCAAAGCCGATAAAACAGTGGTCGTCGGCAACTTGGTGCTGCGCCTTCTTGACAAGATTGTCGCGGCATTTGTCCATATGGTCCTTCAGGACGTCCCCCAGCGCCACGATCTTGAGGTTGGGTCCCGCCTTGAGGTAGTTCAGGGCAGCGCCGGTCCCCCGCTCGCCGCAGCCGATCAGGCCGGCCTTCAGGACGGGGCCCTGCGGGGCCAAGTCCACGAACTTCACGGGCGGGTAAGTCTTCTTGCAACTGGCCAGCACCGCTCCGGCGCCCACGGCCGCTACTGCGCCGATAAATGTTCGCCGGTTAAAATCCTTTTTTTCCTTGTCGTTCTTTTCATTGGTCATGTCGGATCTCCTTTGAAACAAGAATGAATTTCGAATCATGAACTCATCTAACGTCAATCCTGTTCACTTAAGTTCTTGAGCCCCAAGGGGGCGAACCACTGCTTGAGCCCCAAAGGGGCGACCTAATCTAGCCCAGGCCAAAGGCCTGGGTCAACGGCAGCCCATCCCTTTCCACGCCGGAGCCCTGAAGGGGCGAGCCACTCCTTTGCTTCAATCCCAAACATAACGCTCGTCATATTCGACCCCGTACGTCTGCAAAAACTTCCTATACTCCTCCTGAAAACTTACCACGCGATTATGTTCCTCCTGGCGATCGATGTATTCGGCCACCGCCTCCGCCTCCGATGGGCTCACCGAGAAACCGCCGTGCCCGCTTTGCCAGTGGAACGCCCGCAGGGCCGGGCTTTGGGTCTTGATCCACTTGGAGGAACTCGTTTTGACGGTTTCAACGACATGGGCCAAGGCGTGGTTCTTCGACATGCGAAACAGGATGTAAACATGATCGCTCATGCCCCCAATTTTTCGAGCCGGAGAGTCGAGATTATTAAGGACCGTTGCCAGGTAGGCATGCACGCGCTCGCGAAGCGGCCGCAGGAGCAGCGGTTCGCGTAGTTTGGTGCCGAAGATGAGATGGATGTGTAATTTCGTTAGCGATTGTGGCATGGGTTTTGGTTGGCGCGCCCCTTCAGGGCGCGGACATCGATTTCATTCCGTGCTTACCCCAGGGCGTTGCCCTGGGCTAGATTGGGTCGCCCCTTTGGGGCTCATCATCTTTGGCGCGCCCCTTTGGAGCTCATCATCCTTGCTGCCTTTCCAACTAAGTCCGCGCGTGCTTGGCGATGTTCTCCGCGTTGCCGGGCACGGGTATTTCCGCCTTGAGGGGAACGGGGCCCATGGCGTATTCCGTGGGACCGAGGCGCTCGCCCGAATCCATCATCTCTTCCCACGTTACCTCTTTACCCGTGTAGGCCGCCGTCCTGCCCAGGATGCCGATCAGGGTTGAGTGCGCCAGGTGCTCCGCTTCGTTCAGGGGCTGGTTGGTGCGGATGGCGTTAACAAAATCCACGTGCTCTTGATCGTAGGGATTGAATTTGGTCTTCCCCGGGTCCTGTCCTGCTTCCTGATATTTCCATACGACCTTGCCCGTCAGGTCAAAGATCGTGTCTCGGCAATTCGTGAAGCCCTCCGTCCCCAGCACAAGGTCGGAAACCTCATTGGCGCAACCGTCAATCTGCCGGCACATGGTGTCATTGATTCCGCCGTTGGGATAAGCGAACTGTACGTTGAAATGGTCATACTGGTCGCCCGTCACGCGCTGCACGCGCCCGCCTGCGCCGATGGCTTTCGTCGGATGCATTCCCGTGAACCAGAGGACGGTATTGAGATTATGGACGCACTGTTCCACGATGTGGTCGCCGGAAAGCCATCGCCAGTTCACCCAGTCGCGAATCATGGCTTCCATATCCGACCACTCTTTCTTCTTCGGCGCATACCACAATTGGCCGACGTTGTAGCGGGAGCGGGCCCCGAGGATCTGGCCGATGGCGCCGTGGGAGACGCGATTGTAGGTTTCGCGGTGGGGGCGATCGTGCCGCCACAGCGTTCCCGACACCACGCACAGGTTGTAAGCCGCGGCTTTCTGCCCGGCGGCCAGAACGGAGCGCACGCCGGGAGCGTCAACCGCGCAGGGTTTCTCCATAAAGATGTGTTTCTTGGCGTCCACTGCGGCATCAAAATGCGCGGGCCGGAAGTGCGGCGGGGTGGCCAAAAGCACTATGTCCACGTCAGCTTCGAGCACTTTCTGGTAAGCGTCGAAGCCAATGAAGCAATGGTCGTCGGCCACTTGCACCTGCGCCTTTTTGGCAAGATTGTCCCGGCAGGTATTCAGATGGTCCGGAAGGACGTCGCCCAGCGCCACGATTTTGAGGTTGGGTCCCGCTTTGAGGAAGTTCAGGGCAGCGCCGGTCCCCCGGTGGCCGCAGCCAATTAGGCCCGCCTTCAGGACCGGGCCCTGCGGGGCCAGGTCCACGAACTTCACGGGCGGGTAAGTCTTTTTGCAACTGGCCAGCACCGCGCCGGCGCCCACGGCGGCAACGGCGCCCATGAAGGCTCGCCGATTGAAATCCCGCTTTTCCTTGTCAGTCTTCTCATCAGTCACGTTGGATCTCCTCTAAGATAAGAGTGCATTTCCGAGTCTTGAGCCCCAAAGGGGCGACCTAATCTAGCCCAGGCCAACGGCCTGGGTCAACGGCACCCCATCCCTTTCCACGCCGGAGCCCTGAAGGGGCGAGCCACTCCTTTGCTTCAATCCCAAACATAACGCTCGTCATATTCGACCCCGTACGTCTGCAAAAAACTTCCGATACTCCTCGTGAAAACTCACATAGCAGGGGTTTTGGTTGGCGCGCCCCTTCAGGGCGCGGACATCGATTTGATTCCATGCTTACCCCAGGGCGTTGCCCTGGGCTAGATTGGGTCGCCCCTTTGGGGCTTATTACCCGCTCAGCGTTCCCTCGCGTCCTCCGTCTGCCGATTTCCGGCGGGCTTGGCGCCCTCGTCAAATACGCGAACCACTCGGAAGCTCACGTCGGTGCAGTCCGAATACCACCAAATGCTCTTGGGCGATTGGGGGTCGGTGAGCAGCCAATCTTCCTCCCGCGTGTGGTCGCGCGCCGCGCAGCGCAGGTCGGCAGCGTCCGAACGATACGAACCGCCACGCACCACGTGCTCCTTGCCCGACTCTGGGCCGCGAGGATCAGTAACCCCGGAGTCCGGCAGGTGCGCGTAGGCATCGGGGTCGTACCAATCCAGGCAGAATTCCCGCACGTTGCCCAACATATCCACCATACCCCAGGCATTGGGTTTGGTGATGCCGGTGGGGTGAGTTTCATCCGAGCTGTCACCCTGATACCAGGCGTAATCGATGAGGGGCGCGGTCCTCACTCCCAGCAAGCGATTCAGCCATCGCTGGGTGGTAAACGAAGAAGGGTCGCCGGCGAAGAAATAAGGAGAAGTGGCGCCCGCGCGGGCAGCGTATTCCCACTCCGCCTCGGTGGGGAGCCGGTACTTCTTCCCGGTAATCTGCGAGAGCCACGCGCAATACTGGGTGGCGGCGTAATAGGTCATGGTGATGGCCGGCCGCGAACCTCTCCCCCAGCCCTGGTCGGGAGACCCGTAAGGGGGAGTGGGCCCGCTCACGGCGTCGGCTTTGCCGGATGTCGGAGCGTCCCGATTGCGTCCTGTGTTCCCGCGTTGGAGCAGGTAAACCTCGTACTCTCGCCACGTCACTTCCGCCCTCTCCATCCAGAACGGGCTGATCTTCACCTGGTGGACCGGGCCTTCATCGGCGCGCCGGTAGGGTTCCGACTCGGGGCTCCCCATCTGGAACGAACCGCCGGGCACGGCCACCATGCGGATTTTCACTGCCGAGCCGGGAATCACTTCGGTGTAGCTCTTAAACCCCTGCGGGCTTGAGGGGAACGCCTTTTCGAGTTCCTGTTCCTGAGCTGCGGCTTCATCCACGACTTCCTCAGCTTGCTTGCCGCGATAGTGTCCCGTGTGCAGGTGGCAGTTGATGCACCGCATCTTGTCCTGGGAGCGCTGGTAGTGCAAGTGGCCATCCACGCCCTTCTTGGAGAGCCCGACACTGAAAAGGTTGGCGTGGCAGCGAATGCAAGCATCGTCATACGTGAACGTGCGGGCCTGGGTCAAAGTCTGCTTGGATTGCCAGTTAATTTTGGTGAGATCTTTGAAAAGCTTGCCGTAAATGTCCTGGCCACCCAAGCGGGCTTTCTCCGTGTAATAGTCAATCCCTGCGCCGGGGAGGTGGCAATCGATGCAATGGGTCACCACCCCGCTCTTGTTGGTGAAATGCGGCGAGCGAATCCAAGTTTGCGTGGCGTCCGGGTGGGCATGGCAAGTCTGATCGCAGAACTTGTCAGAGGAGGTGGCGTCCACGCCCACTTTGCCCGACAGAACGATCAAGACTCCGATGATGATCCCCGCCCCAATCGGGCTGAGATTCCTAAGAAGACGCACCTTTTGAGACCTCAAGGGAAGGACAAGTCAAAAGTCAAAGCGCAAAAGGCAAAACGCAAAAGTACGAACCCCAATAACCGCGGTCTTGCATTCTTGAATTCCGCCATTTGGGCTTGCCTTTGACATATTGCTGGTTCACTTGTTCTTCGCTTTGGCTTTGACTTTTGCCTTTTGCGTTTTGCCTTTTGACTTGTTCTTAAATCTGTATTCATTTTGGTGCTGGGCCGCGGCACGATGCCGGAAAACCGCGTGAGGCGTAGTGCTTCCATTCTCCGCCCACTCGGCGAACCCATAAGGCCGACACGCCCGGAAGGGATTCAGCAACCCGAATTCCATCCGCTACGGGCATTAAGGAAAACGCCGTGGCGAGCGCGTCAGCGGTGGTCGAATCCCCGGCGATTACGGTGGTGCTGCTCTCTCCTTCCAGTGCCCAGCCCGTTGCAGGATTAATGACGTGCGAATAACGATGGCTGTTAACTTCCCAAAACTGATGCTCATCGCCGGAGGTGGAAACCGCCGCGGCGATTAGCAGCAGCGTGCAAGGCGGACTCTCTGCATCCGCGTCGGCCGTGTCGATGCCGACTTTCCAGCCGGAATTTCCCGGCGGAGGCTCGCCCACCACAACCTCTCCCCCCGCCACCACCATGGCTTGGTGGATTCCCTGTGATTGCAAGACGGCCAGCATTTGGTCCGCAGCATAACCCTTGCCGATGGCGCCCAGATCCAGCTTCATGCCGGCGCGCTTCAGGAACACGGTGTGGCGCGCCGGATCCAATTCGATGTTGCGGTAATCAACCAGACCTCTTGCCTTCGTTATCTCCCCAGGATCAGGCAAGCGTCCGGTTTGGCGGGCGCTGCGCCATAAATCAACCAAGGGGCCGATGCTGACGTCAAAGACGCCGCGGGAAAGCTCGGAGGTCCATAGGGATTTCGCCAGCACGCCGTAGAGGTCGCTGCTTACCGGGAACGGCGCTGTGGCGCCCTCGCGCGACAGGCGCATCAGTTCGCTGTCGGTGCGGTAGTCGCTCATGATCTGTTCGAGTTCCTCGGCGCGAGCGAAGGCCGCCTCCGCCGCTTTTGACGCTTGGGCGCTGTCCGCCGAATACACCTCGATGCGAAACATCGTCCCCATGCGGGGGAGAGAATATTCAAATCGCTTCAGGAGAGGGCTCGCCGCCAGAACGCCGGAGGGAACAGGAAGGAAGCTGACTCCCAGGGCCAGACATGCCAGTGTGATGCGGGGGGCTATGCAACCGATCGGGCGCTGGAGTAAGCGATTGATGGAATGATTGGGCAAATGCAAAAAAGTACCTGCCAGTGCAAGAACCACCGGGCGGCGTGAGGATCCGGGACAAGGGCCAGAACCGTTCACCAACGCCGGACCCTTCAGGCTTTCTTAACCGGGGGCGACGGGGTGGAATGCAACCGCAACGCGGCCACCTTGCATTGCCCCCCTCCCGGCGGCCACTACCGGGAAGAGCCTCCTCCGGGAGGCGCATGATTTATCGCACAATCCTGCGCGTTTGCAAAGTCCTTTTGCCAATGAGGGACCGCCCGCAGGAACATTCGCAGGGAGACCACAAATAGGGTATGGTGTCCCTCCGGAAGCGGGAGGGGATGGCAGTACGCCCATGAAGAAGGAAATTCTTTCCCCCTACAACGAACACAACGCAGCTTCCGGCCGCAACCCAAGAAGGATTTCACCACAGAGGCCACAGAGGTCACAGAGAACAGACGCAGATAAAAACGTGGGTCAACAAACTAAGGAACCGTAATCCCTACCTGCACAAACAGAAGTACTTTCTCTGTGGTCTCTGTGCGCTCTGCTGCCGGCCGCAACCCAAGAAGGATTTCACCACGGAGGCCACAGAGGTTACAGAGAACAGACGCAGACAAAAACGTGGGTCAACAAACTAAGGAACCGTAATCCCTACCTGCACAAACAGAAGTACTTTCTCTGTGGTCTCTGTGCGCTCTGTGGTGAGCGTTTTCTTCGTGGAGCGAGAGGAAATTCGGAATGAGAAGTACAAAGGAGGGTGCCCATTATGAAAAGGAAAATGGCTAGGCGGGAGTTCCTCCAGCGGAGTGGAATCGGCACGGCTGTGGCGGCCTTCTCCGTCGGTGATCCGCTTGGGGTGGTTGACGAAGCCGCGCCCGGTTCCCGGCGGCTGAACGTGGTGCACGTCATCGCGGATCAGCACCAGGCCGCTTGCACGGGTTACGAGGGTCACCCGCAAGCCATCACTCCTAACCTGAATCGGATGGCGGCAAGCGGGGTTCGATTCACGCGCGCTTACACGCAAAACCCCATTTGCACGCCGAGCCGCACCAGCATTCTCAGCGGCCAGTACTGTCACAACCACGGATACTTTGGTCTTAACGGGCCGGCTCCAGCCTACAACCTGCCCAGTTTCTTCTCGCATTTCCGCCGTCACGGCTACCGGACGGCGGCGTTTGGAAAAATCCATACCCCGGACCAACCTCGAAATTGGCTGGCAGAGCACTGCGACACCCTGGGTGATTGTTACCGGTATCAATCGAAGCCGCCGTATTTGTCAGAGGAGTACACCCATTACCTGAAACAACTCGGCCTCTTAGATAAGGAGGACAGTGTCGCCCTGCCCGAGTTTCCCGGCGCCCAGCAGCACGAAGGCCGGCCCTCCCATCTCCCCTACGAGCACAGCGTGGAGGGCTGGACGGTCCAGAAGGCCATTCAGTTCATGGACTCCAGCGGAAATGGACCGTTTTGCGTCCAAATCTCGCTGCCGCGCCCCCACGAATGTTACACCCCCGACCAGCGATTCTGGGACATGTACCCTGACGATTTGAGTCTGCCTGCAACGCTTTATAACGATGCTTCGCACCGTCCTCCGCATTTTCAGCGCATGGTGCAGTCGCTCAGAAAGATGATATGGCTGATCGAGCCCAAAACCCTTGAGGCGGGGTGCCGTCGCGTGTGGCACGGCTACCTGGGATGTATCACGCAAGTTGACTACGCGCTCGGTCAAGTGATGGACTACCTGGAGAAAACCGGCAAGGCGGATAACACCATCCTCATCTATGGAACCGATCACGGCGCGTACGAGGGCGCCTTCGGAGTTCCGGAAAAAGCGCCGGGTATCTGCTCGGAAGCGGTGTGCCGCGTGCCCTTTATCTGGCGCGTTCCCGGGATCACTCCGGCCGGCCATGTCTGCCGCGAGTTTGTGGAGAACATCGACATTGCTCCGACCATCGCCTCTTTGTGCGGGCTGCCCGCCATGGAGACGACCGACGGCAAGGACCTGAGCGACCTCCTGGCCGGCGGCAACCAGCCGGTTCGCCAGGCCGCGGTCACCGAGAATCCCTGGAGCAAGGCGCTACGCTGGGGTCCCTGGAGGTTCGTCCACTACCCCATGGAGATGTTTGGCGCCGATGTGGGAGAACTCTACGATCTGGAAAAAGATCCCCTGGAGACACAAAACCTCTACCACGATCCCGCCCACCAGGATACGGTTCATCAGTGCCGGCGCCGGCTCTTCGAATGGTTGGCGCGCACCACCCGCATCGTCACCGCCTGGCCTCCCCCCGCAGGAAAAGATTTCAGCGAGACCGTCGAAGACGGCAAGGAGACCAATAAGTTGGGTGTGGAAGATCGCCTCCGGCGCGGGCAGTTGAATTATATCTAGTGTAGTGCGTCACAGGTAATGGTACTTGTAGCGCCGCCCTTTAGGGCGGCAAATGCCGGGCTAAAGCCCGGCGCTACAGCGGGAACCATGCGAATCAAACTCGCGGCAGTAAACACTTTCGAGCCGGCACTTTCCTATTTACATCAGCAGAGCATTTCGCGTACATTGAAGGTATGACTCTGGAAGCCATCAAGGAAGCGATCACGGAGCTTCCCCGAGACGAAAAGGCTTGTTTGGCTGCATGGCTCCTCCAGCAGGACATGGAGGAATGGGACCGGCAAATCCGGGAAGACTTCTCCCCCGGCGGCAACGGGATGGCTTTGCTGGAAGAGGCGGAGGCCGACGTCCGGGAGGGACGTGTTAAGCCGATGGATGAGTTTCTGGTCGAGGCCAAGGCTCGAAGCAACCAGCCCAAACCCCAACCGTGAACCCCTTACGATCTTCCGCTACATCACGCTTTTGGAAACTCTTCGCAGGACTCCCCGTACAAGTGCAAGACCTAGCCACCGAAAAGTACAAGCTTTTCAAGCGAGATCCCTATCACCCTTCCCTGGGGTTTCAGGCCAAAGGAAAAGTCTGGACCGTTGATATTGGTCGATCTTACCGCGCCATTGCGTTCAGGACTGAAAACCACCTCTGGTGGTTCTGGATTGGAAGCCATGAGGATTACAATAACGTCCTGAATCACGTGAAATAGGGAAATGGTGCCCGCCGCTGCGTCAAGCTGACCCGCTGCCGCCTGCGGGTCTCAATAGCTTTCGGGCGCGGGCCATTTTCTCTGCGTTATCGCCGGCTGGCGCAGACCTGTTTTTCAAGGTCTGCGGCTCTTCGGACCTACAAAACAGGTCCGCGCTACTCGCTTCATCGGCATGGTTCAGCGGGTAAAAATTAGCCTTTCATCATGTCGTCAAAAGTAAGCTCCGCATCCCTCATAATCTGGCGAAGGATTCCTTTCCCCAAATCGCGTTTGCCATGGATCGGGACAGTGGTCCTGCGCCCGTCGGGATGAATGAGGACCGCATGGCTCCCCGACTGCCGGTCCAGGGCAAAGCCGCACCTCTTGAGGATGGAAATCATCTGCCGGGAATTGAAGGAAGGAAGCTTTGGGCTCACACCGCGACCCGCACCTTATGGGAGCCCACTTCCTCGTATATCGGCTCATCTCTGGCAATTCGGCTCTCGACGTGCAGCCGGATGGCGTCTTCAATGAGTTGGCGTGCTTCTTCCTCGGTCTCCCCCTCGGTATAGCAACCCTGGAGGGCAGGACAAATGGCCACAAACCGGCCATCCTCGTCCCTCTCAATCACCACCGTGAATTCGTAACCCCGCATCGTTCCACAACCTCCAACCCTATTGTACCTCGGCTGCCCAGTACAGATTGCTTTCTTCTTACTCCTGCCCTTGGCCGAGCGGGCCACGATCACTGCCTTTCGTGCCCGTGGGCTTTCCCTATGATGACAAACCCACGGTCAATTCCAGCCGCTTGAGCTTGATGCGGTCGCCGCGAACCTGTGCAAGGTCGTAGTGCGCCTGCTGCGTAAGCCAGGTTTCGGCACTGCCTCCGAAAACCTTCGACAGCCTCACGGCCATTTCGGGAGAAATTCCGCGCTTCCCGTTCACCAGTTCCGACAAGGTAGTGCGCGTGACTCCGAGCGCGGCGGAGCCGCAATCCAACATGTTTGTAGGGGCTGGGCTTGCCCTACCCGAAGGCGCCCACGAAGGGTGCCCCTACGCTTCCTGGTTCGGCGGCAATGTACACGGAGGGGACGGTCCGTCGGTTGACGGATCCCCCTACTGCGGAAGGCCTTGCGGACTATCGGCCTTCTCTACACCAGCTCGATCGTTACCCGGCGCCCAACCATCGCCGCCGCCCGCTGCAAGCTTGAAAGCGTGATGTCGTTTTTCGGATCGAGCAGACGGTCAACCTGTGTCCGGCTCGTCTTGAGCAGCGTCGCCATGCGCGACTTGGATATTTTCTTTTTCTTCATGGCCTGGGCGAGTTGCCACGCGACGACTTCCTTAATCGCCTGTGTTTGCGCCTCTTCAAAGATACCTTCCTCCTTGAGGAAATCGTCGATGCTCGAACCCATATGTTTCTTGCTCATGGCTCCAACTCCTTCTGGCGCTTCCGGGCCAATGCCCTATCCTCATCCGGCGCCGTGCGCGTCTTCTTGACAAAACCGTGCAATGCCACGAGGTGCCCGCGGTAGAGACAGAGCAGCACGCGCGCTGTGCGTTTCGTCGGCAAGTCTGTCCGTACTTCCCACAATCCATTACCCAGCGGGCGGCACAAAGGCATTCCCGCCGGCCACCGCCATTCCGCCCGCAAAAGGTCTTTCCCCGTGGCCTGACGCTCGGCTTCCGGCAATCCCTTCAGCCACTCCCGCACCGGCTCGCTTCCCGCCCCTGTGCGGAAAAAGATTAGCGGGATTTTTTGCGGCTGCGGGTCGTTTGCCATCATGCACCTTCTATGGGATAGTGTACCTTATAATGTACAAGGGGGCAAGCTTATTTATTTGAAAGCCCGCCGCGGTGTCGCCGCGGCTGATCGTCCGCCAATCTTAATGGCGGACGACCCCTCGTGACCGTGGGCTTTCGCTTCGATGACGAACCCACGGTCAATTCCCAAAACGAATTGGCCGTGGCTACCTCCGGGTTACAGAGCCTCAAGCGGCGTTCGAACTTTAATCTCTGCGCTTGTAGCATCCCACCTTGCGTAACTCGATCACCAGCTAGACGTAGGGGCAGGCCTCGTGCCTAGGCACCCACAAGGGGCATAGGCGCTAGAATAGGCAGTTTCCGGTCTGGCCCCGAAGGGGCCAACCGTGGGTAGCCGCAGGTTTTAACCTGCGGATCGCAGAATCCAATGGACCATTCAACCCCAACGGGGTTGACCGTGGGAAAGGTCGGCCCCTTCGGGGCCGGATTCTTTTCTCGCTTTCAGCTTCCGTAGGTTTCACCTACGGCTACTCACGGTGTCCCGCTTCGCGGGAAGGAAGGCGGCGAAGCAACGGCAGGCTTATTCTAGCGCCTATGCCCACAAGGGGTGCCCCTACACTTCTTGGTTCGGCGGCAATGTACACAGAGGGGACGGCAAGCCGTCCCCCTACGGCGAAAGGCCATGCGGACATCGGAGTCCAGAGGAACGAGATTTGTACCCGCGGCGTAGCGCCCCGATTTATCGGGGCGGCTCTTCCAGCGGTGCGGCTTCTTACCGCGCCGCACACAAGATAATCCGAATTCTGATGGGCCACACCGCCAAAACCGCGCGCGGTGGAAAAGCCGTCCGTCGGCTGACGGACTGAACCCCGAGCCTTGCGCTACGTATTTTCTTACGTGCTTACCCATGCAGGTTTCCCGACCCCGACAAGAGAAGCCGCAAACATAGGCGTGTCCTTGCTTTTACCTTTTGCGTTTTGACCTTTGTTTTTTGACTAGCTCCTGAAGGTTCTGACAGGTTGATGGCGCGTTGTAGCGCTGAGCTTTAGCTCAGCACGTGCCGACCTGAAGGTCGGCGCTACATCAACCTCCTAGCAAATCCCGGCCCTGCAATCTGTGCTGCGTGCCCCGCGCCGTGCCAGCCCATTGTCTATCCCGGCATTTCATCCACTTCGCGGGGCGGTTTTCCACGCCGGCTCCGCATGATCTTATCGAAGGCCCGGAATCAGGTCCGGGTAGTGGTGTCATTTGGAATGCGATCCCTTTCGAAACCCAGGTCATTCCCGCGAAGGCGGGAATCCAGTCCGTCGTCGCCGCATTTTCAATGGCTTGCGGATGGATTCCCGCCTTCGCGGGAATGACTGCCCATGGGAGTGGCCATATCTCGCAAATGACACCAGTACCCAGGTCCGCGCTACACTTGGTTTCCGACAGCGACATTTTATAGCCTCTAACACTGGTAGATTTCCCTTGACTTTCATAGCGTAGGTTGATACACTAAAGGGAGATTGACGATTGACGATTGACGATTTGGGATTGAGGATTGAGGAGCCAGAAGTCAGGAGGCGAGAGACGGGAAACGAAGGGCCGCAGGCAGCGAGTGCCTTTTGCGAGCCCCGGCGCCAAGCTTCGAAGGACAACAAATTGTTGCTCGTGCAAAGAATGGAAGATTCCGGCTTGCGTCAATTGAGGCGGGTCACTATGGTGCGGATCAAGCTCAGGACTCCTCAATCGTCAATCGCAAATCGTAAATCGACAATCGACAATCATCAAGGGGCGCTGACCCATAAAGATGTTAAAAATGAAGAGTGCTCCTCAGAGTTTAATGAAAACAAAGGGGCAAGGAGAGTGCTCCTTATGACTTGATGAAAATAAAGAAGTTATCGCGTTTTCTGGATGAACTACTGAAAGGAAAGGAGATAGATGTTGCGAACGAAGGGGGCATCCGCGGAAAATGCCGACCTAAAGCCTGTTGTAGCGCTGACCTTTAGAGACTGCCCTGAGCGGCTGCGAATGGGTCAGCACATGCCGACCTGAAGGTCGGCGCTACAAGGCCGCGGCTTGCCATGATGTACCAGAAACAAAAGGGGTTAGCGATGGATAGCGAAAACCTTGCAAAAATCTATATCCTTGAGATTAAAAGAGTTAGTCTATTCTGGGGTGGCCGGGGCGACAAAAAAAGGGGGCCCCAAAATATACGAGCGAAGCCTGAAGGTTATTGAAAACAAATGGAGAAAAAATGGCCGTTTTCCGGCTTGCCATTATGTCATTGAAAATAAAGTAGTTATAGTCTTCTTGCCATTATATTGATGAAAAGAAAGGGGAAAGGCGTTGGACGCGAGGTCGGGGAGAGTAGATGGTAGACGTGGGCCGCAGGGGCAGGATTCAGCCGCCAAGAGCA
>JBEKAD010000003.1:0-24202 GCA_050018435.1 Terriglobia bacterium | reverse complement strand
TTATTAGCGGGTCGCCACGGTCAATCGTACTCTGGTTGACCGTGGGCCTCTCCCCCTGACCACGATCTTACGGTCAGGAAGGCGCTGACCGTGCTTACCCGCGCAACAGCCAAGACCCGACCGGACGATTGTATTCAGAGGCGGTCAGGCGTATGTTATCGGTCGGTCGAGATGGGTGCGCGACATGGAAGTTGAAGGTGGAGGTTTTTCTTGATCCATCCCGTCCGTCCTTGCGTAGCGGTGCGTTAGGGGTCAGGCGAGAAAGGTGCGGGCGGGGAGGTAGCACGGGCGTCCCGCCCGTGCCTGGAGTTTCTACATTTCCCCCATCCGATTGAGGTCTGGCATATCATTGTTCTATTGACAGACCGACGCAAGTAGGTTACCCTCCTGCTGCGTCTATGCTCAGGAGCCCACCATGAACGATGATCCCAAGGACGCCATACTGTCCGCATTTGAAGCCTCTTTGGAGGCACAACTCCGTGCTGTTCGCCGACTTCGCCAGGGTCAGGCGGAGGCGGCCCCCGCACGCCCCAAGAAAGGTCGGTCTCAAGTTGACATGGCATACGACATCCTTATAAAGGCGCATGCCCCCCTGCATATTTCCGAATTGCTGGCCCGCATCAAGTCCACCTTTGGCGTCGCCGTGGACCGCGAGAGCCTAGTTTCTTCCTTGTCGAAAAAGGTGGCCCGCGGCGACCGTTTCCTGCGCACCGGCCAAAACACCTTGGGCTGGCGTCGGGAGGCACAATGATACCCTCTACCCTGCGGGCGGCCTTCTTGGCCATTACTGCCCACTGGCGTTCCCTGTTTCCCCAACAACGCACTTGGCAGCGGGGCGTACGCCAAGCGCTGGGGTCGCTGGTTTGTAGGGGGCGGCGTTGTTTATCGCGCGTCATCGGGACCAACGGCGGCCAGCACCGCAGTTGGAGCGCCGAGTACTTCTTCTACTCGCGCTCCCGCTGGGATCCCCAGCACCTGTTTCGCCCCCTCCTCCGCCAGGCGCGGGCCTACGGCCCGGGCCGCTTCGTCGGCATGGCGGTCGACGATACCCGCCTGCGCAAGACCGGTCGCTGCATTCCCCAAGCCGGCTACCATCGCGATCCCCTTTCGCCGCCCTTTCACACCAACCTCATGCTGGGACTGCGCTTTCTGCAAACTTCGCTGCTGGTGCCTCTACACCGCATCGCGGACGTAGCGGCCCGCGCGCTGCCCGTGCGCTTTGAAGAGGTCTCGGTGGTCAAGAAACCCGGCCAGCGCGCCGACCCCGCCGCTTGGACTGACTCTCGCTGGGCCCGAAACCTTCACAACTTGTCGACCCGCGGTGTGCAAACCATGCAGACCCTGCGGACCTGTCTGGACGAAGCCGGTGGCCGGAGGCGGGGGTGGGTGTTGGCCGTCGATGCCAGCTTCTGCAATCGCACCGTTTTGGGCACTCCCGTACCCGGAGTGGAGTTGATCGCTCGCACCCGCAAAGATGCCGTCCTCTGCTTCCCGGCTTCCCCCGGCGGTCGCCGGGTGTACGCGGCGGAAAAGTTCACGCCCGAGCAGGTGCGCAAGAATGCCTCCATCCCCTGGAAAACCACCCAACGCTTCTATGGCGGCAAGCGTCGCAAAATCCGTTATAAGGAAGTGCCGGGAATCCTCTGGCAGGGGGGCGCCCAGCGCCGTCGGCTGCGCCTGTTGGTGATTGCCCCCACGCCCTATCGCAAACGCCCAAGCGCTCGACTCTGCTATCGCCAGCCCGCCTACCTGCTGACCTCGATCCCCCAGGGTCATGCCCCGGCCTTACTGCAAATCTACTTCGACCGTTGGCAGATCGAAGTCAATCACCGCGAGGAGAAGGATACGTTGGGCGTGGGGCAGGCCCAACTCTGGAATGCCATCTCCGTGCCCAAATAACCCGCCTTTGCCGTGGCCGCCTATAGCGCTCTCCTGCTGGCGGCCTTGCAGGCCTTCGGAGTACACCGTGGACCGGCCTTTGCCCCACTGCCCAAATGGCGCCGCCGCGCCCCAAGGCCTTCCTGCCTGGATCTGATTACTCTGCTGCGCAAGGAAATGGTCGAATACCCCCCATTACTCGCACCTTTCGACCTAAATATCACCGATCAGGCCCTTACCAAAGCCGCAGCCGTCTGAAAAATGTAGAAACTCCAGGGGCGGGGCTTTAGCCCCGCCGCCTCTGGGCGGAGCGTTGAATGGGCCTTTAGGCCCTGAAGCCACGTCGCTTCTGAATCTGGAATTATGAATTCTGAAGTCTTTCACTCCTTCCTTTGCTCCGGCCCGGTATTACAATCTTTCAACTTTCGACTTTTCAACTGTTCGTATTCCACCCCCGCCTTTGCTCCAACCGGCATTGCCCTCTCCGCGTGTGGATTTTCCTCTTGATAAGCAACAGTAATAAACCGTAGAGGGGTGGTTTTCGCAGAGGCGGGGTCTCACAGGTTGCGGAAAAACGCTCCAATGCTGTCATCCTGAGCGCAGCGAAGGATCTCGCTCTGCTGCTTTGGTCGTCATCGACGCCGATAACGGGTAACTTGCCCGCCATTCCAGCCATCTACCACCTACGACCTGCCACCTACCTCGCCCGTATGCCACTTGAGAAGCGTCGGCAGCTCGGCAATGCGACTATCTAGGAAACCCTTGCTAAACTGACAGAGCAGTCACCCGCAAACTCAGCTTTGTTCTAGCCAACCCTCGGCTGGCACTTTTTGAAGAAAGTTCATGCCGGGTTTGGTTTTGTAGCGCGGTGCGTTGTTGAGTTGTATAATCCCCATCCGGTTGTAGGCTTCGCATAGGAGTTCGGGCGAAGCGTCTTATTTCACGCCACGTAAACCAAGACTGGGCAGGTGAATTCCATTGGCCAATGGCACTTCTTTAGGATTTGAATCGAAGCTCTGGGCGGCGGCGGATGCTTTGCGGAATAACATGGATGCCGCCGAGTACAAGCACGTCGTCCTCGGGCTGATTTTTCTCAAGTACATCTCCGATGCATTTGAGGCGAAGCACACAGAACTGGTAGCGCAAAAGGCAGAGGGGGCCGACCCGGAAGACCCCGACGAGTATCGCGCTGCAAGCATCTTCTGGGTACCGAAGGAAGCGCGCTGGTCCTTTTTAAGAGACAATGCGCCGCAGCCCACGATTGGGAAGATTGTCGATGACGCGATGAGCGCCATCGAGCGCGACAACCCCTCACTCAAAGGCGTACTGCCCAAGGACTTCGGCCGCCCTGGACTTGACAAACAGCGACTCGGCCAACTGATCAACCTAGTCAGCGACATCGGCCTCGGCAGCCCTGCTGACCGTGCCAAGGATGTTCTCGGCCACGTGTACGAGTATTTCCTCGCGCAGTTTGCGAGTGCCGAGGGCAAAAAGGGCGGGCAGTTCTACACTCCGTCCTGGGTTGTCCGCGTGCTAGTCGAAATGCTCGCACCCTATAAAGGCCGGGTCTACGATCCCTGCTGCGGCTCAGGTGGGATGTTTGTCAGCAGCGAGAAATTTATCGAGGCGCACAGCGGGAAGATTGGTGATATCTCGATTTACGGCCAGGAATCGAATTACACCACATGGCGGCTCGCCAAAATGAACCTCGCCATTCGTGGAATCGACGCGCAGATTGCCCACGGCGACACCTTCCATAATGACCGGCACCCGGACCTAAAGGCTGACTACGTGCTGGCAAATCCACCGTTCAACGACAGCGATTGGCGGGGCGATCTGCTGAAGGAAGATAAGCGCTGGGTCTATGGCGTACCGCCCGCCGGAAACGCCAATTTCGCGTGGGTGCAGCACTTCATTCATCACCTCGCACCCACGGGACTCGCGGGCTTTGTACTTGCCAACGGGTCCATGTCTTCGAACCAATCGGGTGAGGGCGAGATCCGCAAGAACATTATCGAGGCGGACTTGGTGGATTGCATGGTGGCGATGCCGGGCCAACTCTTCTATGCCACCCAGATTCCGGTATGCCTGTGGTTTATCGCCCGCAACAAGAGAAATGGCCGATTTCGCGACCGTCGCGGGGAAACGCTCTTCATTGATGCGCGCAAAATGGGAACTTTGATGGACCGCGTCCATCGCGAACTTACTGATGCGGACGTAGCAAAGATCGCCGGAACCTACCACTCTTGGCGCGGGGACAAATCGGCTGGCGAATACGCTGACGTGCCTGGCTTTTGCAGAGCGGCCAAGCTCGACGACATTCGAAAGCGCGGTCACGTGCTTACGCCGGGCCGATACGTCGGAGCCGAAGCAGCCGAGGAGGATGCCGAACCTTTCGACGAGAAGATGCGGCGGCTCTCAGCGACGCTGCGTGAGCAGACAGAACATGCGATCAAGCTGGATGCCGCCATCGCCACAAACCTGAAGGAGCTCGGGTATGGCGAGTGAGTGGTCCATGACTACGCTTGCCGATGGCCCTCTCGAAATCATTGATGGGGACAGGGGCAAGAATTATCCGAAACAAGGCGAGTTCGCTTCGAGCGGCCAGTGCCTGTTCCTCAACGCCGGAAACGTCACGACCGGCGGCTTCAATTTCTCTGACTGTGCCTTCATATCAGCCGAGAAAGATGCGGCCTTACACAAAGGCAAGCTACGCCGCTACGACATTGTTCTGACAACAAGGGGAACAGTTGGGAACGTCGCCTACTTCGATAACTCGATTCCCTATGACCACATTCGCATCAACTCTGGGATGGTCATTTTCCGAGCGCGAGCGCAAGAGTTACGCCCTCGGTTTTTGTACCTGTTCCTACGATCCTCGCTGTTCCGAGAACAGGTTGAATCATTACGGACGGGTAGCGCGCAACCTCAGTTACCGATCAAGGATATTAACAGAGTGGAGTTTCCCATACCTCCGCTTGACGACCAAGATGCCATCGCCCATATCCTCGGTGCGCTGGACGACAAGATCTTGCTGAACCAGAGGATGAACGAGACGCTGGAGGCAATGGCGCGGGCGCTCTTCAAGTCGTGGTTTGTGGATTTCGACCCCATCCGCGCCAAAGCCGAAAGTCGCGACCCCGGCTTGCCCAAGCCCCTCGCCAGCTTGTTCCCGGATTCCTTTGAGGAGTCGGAGATGGGGGACATTCCGAAGGGGTGGCGAATCCGTCCTTTCGCGGAGACAGTTGAAATCTTCGGAGGCGGTACACCGAAAACGGCAAAGCCAGAATACTGGAATGGTGACATCCCATGGTTCTCGGTTGTGGATGCCCCGCGCGACGCTGACGTCTGGGTTGTCGATAGCGAGAAGAAAATCACACAGGCAGGTGTTGAGAGTTCATCGACGAAAGTTCTTCCAGAGGGGACAACCATTATTACGGCACGAGGGACAGTAGGGAGAATCGCTCTTGTGGGAGTTCCGATGGCCATGAACCAGTCATGCTACGGACTCCGGGGCAAAATACGTGCAAAAGGCTCTTTCACTTACTTTATGACCCGCAAGATCGTATCGGCGTTGAAGCAAAGCGCCCACGGCTCTGTTTTCGACACGATCACGCGCGACTCGCTTGCAGGCGTCAGCGTGGTAGAACCGCCCGATGCGCTAATCGAACTATTCGAGCAAAGGGTCGATTCGACCTTGGAGCGAATCCGTGCGTGTCTGCTCGAGTCCCGCACCCTCGCCTCCTTGCGCGATGCGCTTCTCCCCAAGCTCATCTCCGGCGACCTACAACTGCCCGATGTCAGACGAATCGTGGGAGGGGATATGTGATGGCTGATGCAGAGATAGTGGACGCTTTCGTCATGCACGGTGCCCGCGCCGCGGCTGCGAATGGAATGACCCACATTACTGCCCAGATTACCGCTCTCGAGCGTGCTGTTCTCGAAAATCCCGGCCTTGCATTCGACCTTGCGAAGTTCATTGTCGAGAGCACTTGCAAGACGATACTCAATGAGCGAAATATCGGCTTCGATAAGAATGATAACCTTCCCCGGCTGTTCAAAGCCGTCACAACCAATGTCCCAATGCTACCAAAGGAGGCCGGTGGCGAGTCGGAAGCACGTCGAAAGCTGTTGCAGACGTTGAACGGTTTGCATACTGCCCTCGAAGGCGTATGCCAGCTTCGCAACAGCTGCGGGTTTACATCGCACGGTGCCGAAGGGGAGCGCCCGGCAATGGAAGGTGTGCAGGCAATTCTCGCAGCTCAGGCAGCGGACACCATCGTTGGTTTTCTGTTCAGTGCGCATAGGGTACAACGGGGCGAGGCCCCTCAGAAGAGTTCCGGCCACGACCTGACAATAGACAAGGTTCTCGACAATGTTTACGAGCCTGTTTTGATTGCAGGTCAGCCCTATGCGGTCAGTGAAGCTCTCTTTGCTATAGACCGCGAGGCCTATCTCGCAGTAGCGGCCACCGTCGAGGAATCCCGCAACGTCCTTACCGACCTATCAATGCGATACCCAGGGTGCCTAAGGCCGGAACTTCGTGAAATCAGTTTTGTCCACTATTCCAATGCCGCGTACCTAAAGACCTCAAACGACAAAGGGCAAGTCATCTTGGAGGATACCTCCTTCGTCTCCGGCGACGAAGACGGACTCTTTTTCTCGCCGTCACACTCGCCCGACGAGAATGCCGGGGTGCTAGTACACGGGTTCCACCCGTATTCCATAATCAACTGCTTCGATCTGTTCACGAATGAGGCTGCCGAGAGGATTGCGCAGGCGCACGAAGCTGGCACCTTGGACTTGCTGTTCCCGCCGCCAGCAAGCTCGGGAGGAAGCCAATGAGCGGGAGCGAGTTCTCGGAATCTGTTGTCGAGCAAGCGGCACTTGCGTGGGTAGAAGGGCTGGAGTACGAAATTCTCTTCGGGCCCGAAATTGCAGCTAGCGAGCCTGGAGCCGAGCGCAGTGACCCGAACTACCGCGACGTGATTTTAGAGCGTCGCCTCCGCCAAGCCCTCGAGGAACTCAACCCGGACCTGCCGCCCGAGGCGCTCGACGACGCTTTTCGGAAGCTAACTCGGATTGACGGCCCATCGCTCATCACACGCAACCGTAACCTCCATCGGATGCTCGTCGATGGCGTCAATGTGGAGTATACACGCCCGGACGGGTCGATCGCGGGAGCGCAAGCGCAGGTACTCGATTTTGAAAACCCGGAGAACAATGATTGGGTAGCAGTGAACCAGTTCACCGTGGCGGAAGGGCAGCATACGCGCCGCCCTGATGTGGTGCTCTTTATAAACGGGCTGCCAATCGTAGTATTAGAACTGAAGAATCCCGCCGACGAGAATGCCACGATCTGGACCGCCTTCAATCAGTTACAGACCTACAAGCACGAAATCCCCGGCTTGTTTACCTACAATGCATTGCTGCTCATTTCCGATGGCATGGAAGCACGCGTCGGGTCTCTCTCCGCTGATGCCGAGCGCTTTATGCCGTGGCGAACCGTCGAGGGTGAGGAACTTGCCCCGGCTTCGATGCCGCAGCTTCAGGTGGTCATTCAGGGATTGTTCGAGAAGCGCCGTCTTCTCGACTTCATTCGATACTTCATTGTCTTTGAGGACGATGGCAGCGGCGCGCCGGTCAAGAAGGTGGCGGGTTATCACCAGTTCCACGCGGTTAACAAAGCCTTGCAGACGACGATTGAGGCCACACGGGAGAGTGGTGATGGGCGCGCTGGCGTTGTGTGGCACACGCAAGGCTCGGGAAAAAGCCTGACGATGGTCTTTTACGCTGGCCGCCTGGTACTCCACCCGAAACTACAAAATCCGACGATTGTCGTGATAACGGACCGGAACGACCTTGATAATCAGCTTTTTGGGACGTTTTCTCGATGTGACGAGCTTCTTCGCCAGGAACCCGTGCAGGCGGAAAGCCGGGAGCACCTGCAAATGCTGCTGCAAGTTTCGTCGGCGGGAATTGTCTTTACCACCATCCAGAAGTTTATGCCCACGGAAGGTGATCGCTACCCTGAACTTTCCGACCGGCGAAACATCATTGTGATGGCCGATGAGGCTCACCGGAGCCAGTACGACTTTGTGGATGGCTTTGCCCGGCACATGCGGGATGCCCTGCCCCATGCGTCCTTCATCGGCTTTACTGGCACTCCCATTGAAAAAGCTGACGCCAATACGCGAGCGGTTTTCGGGGATTACATCAGCGTCTATGACATCCAGCGGGCGGTGGAAGACAAGGCCACGGTGCCGATCTATTACGAGAGCCGACTGGCAAAGCTCGACTTGAACGAAAAAGAAAAGCCCAAAGTTGATCAGGATTTCGAGGAAGTCACAGAAGGGGAAGAGGTCGAGCGGCGGGAACGGCTGAGAACCAAGTGGGCGGCGCTGGAAGCCGTTGTTGGCACAGAGAAGCGATTAAGGCTGGTGGCAGAGGATTTGGTGAAACACTTTGAGCAGCGGCTCGAAGCGATGGACGGGAAGGCCATGATCGTTTGCATGAGCCGGCGCATCTGCGTGGACCTCTACGACGAGCTGATCAAGCTGCGCCCGCACTGGCACGGCGACGACGACAATGCCGGATCGCTGAAAGTGGTGATGACGGGTTCGGCGGCGGACGGACCGGATTGGCAGCAGCACATCCGTGCAAAGCCTCGGCGGGAAGAACTCGCCATACGCTTCAAGGACCCGAAGGACCCGTTCAAGATAGTCATTGTGCGCGATATGTGGCTGACCGGTTTTGACGTGCCGTGTCTCCACACGATGTATCTCGACAAGTACATGCGAAGCCACGGACTTATGCAAGCCATTGCCCGCGTGAATCGCGTCTTCAGGGACAAGCCCGGTGGTTTGGTGGTGGACTATCTGGGCATAGCGCATGAGCTCAAGCTGGCACTGGCGACTTATACCGAGAGCGGGGGCCAGGGCCGAACGGCTGTCCCACAGGAAGAGGCCGTCGCAGTCATGTTGGAGAAATACGAGGTGTGCTGCGGCCTGTTCCACGGCTTCGATTGGTCGAAATGGGTTACAGGTAAGGCGGCGGAGAGACTTGGCTTACTGCCGAATGCACAGGAGCACATCCTGAAACAAAAGGAAGGGAAAGAACGCTTGATGAAGGCGGTTACGGACCTTTCCAAGGCATTTGCCCTTGCCGTGCCCCACGAAGCAGCAATGCGCATTTTGGATGACGTCGGGTTCTTTCAGGCTGTGCGCGCCGTGCTTGCCAAGTCGACGACTCAGCACCAACGGTCCGAGGAGTACCTTGACCACGCAATTCGGCAGATCGTGTCAAGAGCCGTGGTGTCAGAGGGGGTTGTGGACATCTTCGCGGCGGCGGGATTGAGGAAGCCGGATATTTCGATCCTGTCGGAGGAGTTCCTGGCGGAGCTTGGCCATCTGCCGCAGAAGAATCTGGCGGTCGAGCTTCTGCGTAAACTGCTGAATGACGAGATTAAAATCCGCGCGCGGCGGAACGTTATTGAATCAAGGCGGTTCTCCGAGCTATTAGCGAGCTCGATTCGCAAGTATCAGAACCGAGCCATCGAAGCCGCACAGGTCATTGAGGAACTTATCGGTCTGGCCAGGCACATGAGGGAAGCCGCTGGACGCGGTGAAAAGCTTAAACTCTCCGATGACGAGGTCGCCTTCTACGACGCTCTGGAAGTGAATGACAGCGCCGTGAAAGTGCTGGGCGATGAAACCCTGAAGACCATTGCACGCGAGTTGGTGGCGACTGTCCAGAAGAATACGACCATCGACTGGACCGTGCGGGAAAACGTCCGCGCCCATTTGCGAGTTCTGGTTAAACGTATCCTCCGCAAGTATGGTTACCCCCCCGACCTGCAGAAAAAAGCTACAGACACGGTATTGGAACAGGCTGAAGCGCTTTCGGCGAACTGGGTGGTGGCTTGACGGGAATGACAGATCGCTTGCGGACCTGGATGAAGCTAGCGTAGCGCGGACCTGTTTTGTAGGTCCGCGGCTCTCCCCCTATTGGCAAGGAAAAGCCATGGACCTACAAAACAGGTCCGCGCTACACCTGCTTTCCCACAGCGACATTTTGTAGCCTCTAACACTTGCAGATTTCTCTTGACATTAATAGTGTAGGTTGATATAATAACCGGGTGTTACTGTGGGGTGCAGTCATGTCCGCGCGCAAGTCTCCCACTTTCTCGAAGCCGAGTCCATCCAAGCTACGAAGTCCGCAGGGCAGAATTCCGGCGTCAGGATCCGAGGGACGAAAATCCAGGGCTCATGCGGAGGACGGAAGATTCCAGCCTGCGGCGGATTTACGATTGTCGATTGTCGATTTGCGAAGTGCCCCCCATTGTGGCGGCTCACCCACACGCTGACCAAGGTCCGAAGCGGGGCGCAGCCCCCTAGAGATGTTAAAAATGAAGATCGACCCGGCTATGTGCGTGAAAACACAGACGACAGTGACAAAATGTCTAGCGAAAAACAAGGCCTTTTACAGGAAAATGCACCAATTGCGCGGTAATCAACAGAAATCGAGTGGACTTTTCGGCCGAAAATGCACAGCTTACGCGATAAAGGAGGACAGTAGACGGTAGACAGTAGACTAGACAGCAAACAGTGCGCTGACTCCTGGCTCCTGACTTCGTAGGTGTAGATGGGGAAGTGTATAGGAAGCAGTGCTGCCTCCTGACTTCTGGCTCCTGACTCCTAATTCCCGTGCGGCTCTCCACGATGTGTTAGAAACAAAAGGGGTTAGCGATAGATAGCGAAAACCTTGCAACAATCTATGTCATTGAAATTAAGAGGTTTAGGCGATTCCGCGGTGGCTCTGGTGCCGCGTTTCTCCACGATGTGACAGAAAAAAAAGGGGTTAGCGGCGGAATGGGGAAAACCTTGCGGCAATCTATTTCATTGAAATTAAGATAGTTAGCTGATTCCGAGGCGGCGTGGGTCACTAAAAAAATCCCCCCGAAAAATGGGCGAGCGAAGCCTGAAGGTTATTGAAAACAAATGGAGAGAAAAATGTCGGTTTGCTGGCCCCTCACGATGTTGATGAAAACAAGCGAGTTAAAATCTGTCTCTCGCGATGTTGATGAAAAGAAAGGGAGTTATTTAAAGCAAAAGTGATAAGTGATGAGTGGCGAGTGACAAGACACAGAGTCCGAAGTCCGATGTCCGAAGTCTCAAAGACAGTGACGAGTGGCGAGAAAGCGCAAAGCCCGAAGCTGGAGGGGCGGGAAGGGCCGGCGACCAACTCCCCGCGTGACACACTTCCCCGTTTCGGTTATCGGCAGTGCGGGGTGAGGAGATGAACCAAATTGCCGGCTGCTAAAATCGAAAATCTCAAATCGAAGATCGAAAATCGGGGCCCGCAAATCGCCAATCACAAATCGCCAATCACAAATGGCCCGATGACCCGATCTCCCGATTACCCAACGGCTCAGGATGACAGCCCACGGGCGGCGCTGAGCCCGGCGCTCCTCAGTACTCTCACGGTGGCCGGCGAGCTGGAGCGGGGTGTGAATCCCCACCGATTAATGCGCTTCTTGATCAAACTCCTGCCAAAGTCGCGCGAAGCCAGCCCACCGTACGCCGCAGGCCATCTTCAAAAGAGACGAGTGGGTCATAGCCCAGAATCGCTCGTGCCAGGGAAATGTCCGCAGTGGAGTGCCGCACGTCTCCCAGGCGGGGCGGTGCATATTGGGGTTTCACCTGAACGCCGAGGATCGTATCGAGGAGGGCAATGGTTTGATTCAGAGTGGAACTTCTGCCGGTGCCCACGTTGATGACTTTACCGGGAGCGGTGGGCGCCAGGCAGGCGCGCAACGTGGCATCGACCACATTCGCAACGTAGGTGAAGTCGCGCGACTGTTCACCATCGCCAAAGATGGTGGGCGTAGTCCCGCGAAGGTAGGCCTCGATAAATTTGGAAAGTACGCCGGTGTAAGGAGACCGGGGGTCTTGCCGCGGCCCGAAAATGTTGAAATAGCGCAGGGCGACAACTTCCAGCCCAAAATGGCGATTAAAGATCTGGCCATAGTATTCGTCCGCCAGCTTGGTGAGCGCATAAGGCGAGAGCGGTTGCGGCATCTGCGTTTCCACCCGGGGCAGAGCGGGAGCATCGCCGTAAGCGGCGGCGGTTGCCGCCACGACCACGCGCTTGGCGTGGGCGTCGCGGGCAGCGAGCAGAACGTGAAGCGTGCCGTTGAGATTCACCAGGGTGGTCTCGACGGGATCCTCCATGGAGCGCGCCACGGAAGCCAGTGCGGCGAGGTGGATGACGTAATCAACTCCCGCAAAGAGCGGGCGGATGGATTCAAGATCGCGAATGTCAGCCTGGCGGAAGTCGATTTTGCCTCGGACTGCGGCGAGATTTTCTTCGTGGCCGGTGGAAAGGTTATCGAGAACGCGGACGGATTCGCCGCGTCGAGTAAGCTCTTCCACGATGTGTGAACCGATGAATCCTGCGCCGCCTGTAACCAGATAAAGTGCCACGCGCTGCCTCCTGCGTCGAGCGGATAGGAATGACGCCCGCCGTCTGGAATTGCTGTCCTGCTTGAAAGTGCGTGCGCCATCCGCGAGCGGGGTTCTTACGAAATCGCTTCCAGATTACAACCGCAGTCGTCATCGACCTTGGTAACTGTCCCCCTCAGGTCAAAGTAGACCCAGCGGTCGTACGTCGCGAAGATGCCGCATAGCATTCCGCAGGTAACGCTGTACTCCAACCGAAGCTTCACTTTCCAGCGTCTCGTGGCCCGATCGAATTCCACGGTAGCGCCAAAATACGCTCCAGCGTGGACGGGGCCTTCGCCTGCTTCGGGCAGGTGTCCTGCCTTATTCTTTTCCACCAGATCGGAATAAACCTTCATGGTGGCCAAATTTGCACAGCGCGGAGGATGCTCTCCCAGCGGCGACGAGGCATTTGCATTGGGGCGACAGGGAAGCCCTTCGGCCTTGTTGGCTAGATCTTTTTCGTAATCACTGCCTGCTTTGACTTCGATCCGAGCGGTGAAATTTTGCTGGTGCGGGTCAAGATGGTGCATGACACCGCAAAAGTCGAGTTTGAATCGCAGCTCTTTCATCTGCCCAGGCAAGATGACGATATTTATTTGGGAGGACCTTTCGAAAAACCTGTGCCAGGCATCGACGGTGTAATTGCCGGCCGATAGGTTCTCCACGCGGAAATCCCCGTGCTTTCCCGTGGTGAGAAATTGCGTGAACTGGGTTTCCGTGTTCCGGACCGTCACGGTTGCATTTTCAATCACCGCGCCTTCGGAATCAGTAACCGTACCGCCCATGCTGCCGGTTCTTTCCCCGGACTGAGCTAACACACTCAATCCCAAGATCGAAACTAGAGCTAGAAGCGGCATGAGCTGTTTCACGTTAGCTCCGGCGTTAAGGGAAACTTGATGGGCTTCTGGTCGCGCTCCGAGCGATAGAGAGCCTCGAAGATTTCCACGGTTTTGCGGCCTTCTTCGCCGGGGACGGCGGAATCGCGGCCTGCCATGACGGCCTTTAAGAATTCGGAAATCTGGAGTTGGTGATAGTATTCGATAGGATTAATGCTTAGAAAGAAATCAGAGTCTTCCTTCTGCCACTTTTTCAATAATTCTTCTTCTCCCGGCACGGTCCACAAATCGTTGATGGGAGGTTCGGTGATGCTCGACATCCCGGCGATAAACATTGCCCCGCCATCGGTTTGGACCCCTATCGAAGCGCCGTTGCTGCCGTGCACGTAAACCCGTCCGTAGAGCGCAGGGTTTTGGGAATTGCTGACCACGATATTGCCGAGCGCGCCGTTTTTGAAACGCAGCACCGCCACTGCGGTGTCCTCGACTTCGATGTAAGGGTGATTGAGGTTGGCCCAAAATCCGAAGAGTTCCTCGATCGGACCCATATACCAGTGGAGCAGGTCAAGTTGGTGCGGCGCCTGGTTGACCAGGACTCCTCCCCCTTCGCCCTGCCACGACCCGCGCCAAGGGTCACTGCGGAAGTAGCCCTCGTCACGCCAACCATACATGGCCACGGAGCCGAGGATCGGCCGGCCCAGTTTCCCATCCTCGATCGCTTTCTTGACCCTCGCACACGGAGCATAGAATCTCCGCTGAGAAACCATCCCCACCTTGACCCCATTCTGTTTCGCCGCATGAAGGATGGCGTCGCAATCCTCCAGCGACGAGGCCAGAGGCTTTTCGATAAGGATATGAACGCCGGCCCCTGCGGCTTTGATGGCATGAAACGCGTGCAACGGGTGAGGAGTGCAGACCGTCAGCGCTTGTACGCCTTCGCGGGCAATCATTTCCTCGACGTCCCGGTAGGCTTTAACTTGGTAGGCGGCGGCAAATTTTTCGGTGCGCGCCAGATCTCTGCCGCAAGCGGCGACGAAAACGGACTCCGGTGTGCGGCGGAGGGCTTGGGCATGGAGGTGCCCGACTTTCCCACAGCCGACGATGGCGGTTTTGAGTGCTTCCATGTTTGTACCTTGGCGCTAACATTGCAATATGACTTTTAACAAGCCAGGTTCACGGTCATACAAGCGTTTGAACCAGGCTGCACCTTCTGCCAAGGGAGGAGTGGCACTGACCAGCGCATCCGTGTTGATGGCCCGGCGACCCAGCAAATCCAAACAGGCAGGGTATTCACCGTTACAGGCGCAACTCCCTGCCAGCGTCAATTGCCGCGTCACCACCGCTTGCAGCGGGATTTCCACGGAAGGCCGGAAATTCCCCACCAGGGTCAGCGACCCGCCTTTGCGCAGGCTGGCAACTGCCGTGTTGATCGTTGGGCTCAAACCTATCACTTCCAGGGCCACGTCAGCCCCTCGTCCGTGCGTATGGCTCCTCACCTGTTCGACAACGTCGCACTCATCTGCTTTCAGGCTTATGTCGGCGCCGAGCGTCAGCGCCAGCTTCAACTTCTGCGGCTCTAAATCGACAGCGATGATCATTCCGCACCCCGCGACGCGCAGGGCTTGTACCACCAGGAGGCCAATCATGCCGACCCCCATGACCACCGCGGTGTCGCCCAGAGAAATCGGGGTGCGTTCCACGGCGTGCACCGCCACGGACACCGGTTCAACCATGGCGGCTTGTTCGAAGGAGACGGAGTCGGGGAGACGATACAAAATGCGGTGGGGCAGGGCCACGAATTCGGCGAAGGCTCCGTGTTGCCGGTAATCCTCGCAAGAGACCCCTAACACCCGGCGATGATCACACAGGTTTACCAGCCCGCGCTGGCAATACCAGCACGCGCCACAAGAAATTGTCGAGTCGAAGGTTACACGGTCACCTTCCTTCCAATCCTTGACTTGTTTTCCTAGCTCGGCGATCACGCCGGCAGCTTCGTGGCCCATGATGATGGGCGGGCGGCGGCGTCCGGTGGAGCCGTCCATCCCATGCACGTCGCTGCCACAGATGCCGCACGCCCGCACCCTGACTAAGACCTCGTCGTCGGCGATCGGCGGGTCTGGCACATCCTCATAGACCAAGCGTTTGTAATCCGCGAGCGTTAGAGCCTTCATGATGTCAGGAACCTTTAATGCCCGTTACCACACGCGCCGAACACTATACCCCAAAACTTGGGAGGGCGGAACGTCGGGGGCTTCAAAGCAGTAGGCAGCAGGCAGAAGAAGGGTAGCGCGGACCAGTTTTGTAGGTCCGCGGCTCGTATCCTATGGGCAAGGAAAAGCCGCGGACCTACAAAACAGGTCCGCGCTACACCTGCTTCCGCGTTACAATGCGACTCCTTACTGCGAGGTGAACCCACGATGAAACGACGGCATTTTCTGACCCAATCCTTGGCTGCGGGCTCGCTGGCTTATAGGCTCAATGGGGGCGCAAACCCCCTGGTGGGCCAGTCGCCGGAGCAAAGCCTTGCGGCCCCTTCGGAGGGAAGGGCCCGCTTTGAGGAATTAAACAAGGCTCTGGACCGGGGAGCCATGCAGCGTGGATGGGCAACTCAAGTGGACCCGAGCTACCATCACGCTCCGCAAGCTGCCATCGAGGCCTTCAAGGATCGCAAGTTCGGCATAAGAATTCACTGGGGTCTTTACTGTCTTATTGGCAGTGGCGAATCTTGGGCATTGGCAGGCGCCAACAAACAGTTTTGGGACATCTATAACGTCTTCTATCAGTTTTTCAACCCGACGAGCTTTGATGCCGACGCTTGGATGGATTTGTTTGAGCAAGCGGGCGTCAGGTATTTCACCTTCACGACCAAACACCATGACGGTTTTTGTATGTGGCCGACCAGGACGATGCAAGAATCCATCAAGCTGACCCCTAAGGGATTTGGTCATGGCGGCGTTGAATACGTCGAAAAGGTGCTGCAGAGCTACAGCATCCAGGACGGGCCCTACAAGAAAGACATCGTGCGGAGCGTGGTGGAAGCAGGTAGAAGGAAAGGGATGGGAATCGGCCTCTACTACTCGCACGTGGATTGGCACGACCCTGCCTTCGCCTGGGATCCTTTCAATCAATACTACGATCCCCATTTCACTCCGGAATCCGATCCCGCGCGCTGGCAAACTTTTATCGCTCACGAGCGGGAGCAGGTGCGTGAGTTGATGTCGGAATACGGTAGAATCGATTACCTCGATTTTGATATCGGCTGGCCCCAGGCCGCGGCGCAGGATCTTGCCGAGATCACGATGATGGTCAGGAAAATGCAACCGGACGTCATCATTCGGGGCCGGGGAATCGGCGCCTATGGCGACTACTACACTCCGGAGGGCGTGATTCCCGGGGGCCCCTCACAAGGAGTTTGGAAAGTCATTTACCCCTGCGGGCAGGCGTTTTCCTACCGGCCCAATGACCTGTACAAGCCCGCCGAGTGGATCGTTGAAAGCCTCATCGGGATCACCGCCAAAGGTGGCAATTTTGAGGTCGGCTTCGGCCCGATGCCCAATGGCGAGTGGCCGCCGGAAACCGTGGAACACTTGAAATATACGGGAAGCTGGTTACGCGTGAATGGCGAGGCGATCTACAACACGCGGCCGCGCAAGATTTTTCGCGAGGGAAATAGCGTGTGGTTTACGTCCAGCAAAGACGGCCGGTACGTGTACGCCATCCGCATTGGCTGGCCTGGGGAAACCTTCACTACTCACTCGGTGCGTGCCGTGAAAGGATCACAAATTTTGATGCTGGGAGTGGACAAGCCCTTGGACTGGCGGCAAAACGGCACGACCCTGAGCGTGACGATTCCGCAATCCGTCGCCGATCACAAGCCGTGCCAACAGGCCTATGCGTTCAAGATTCTGGCGGAGTCTGAGTAATTCCAGAGGGTCCGCCACGCGCGGCGCCAGGACTCCGCTCAACGATCCTGCGCCTATTGGGGGGTCAGCTCATACGTACGCGTCTTGGGCAGGGCCGCGGCGCGCTGCTCCTCAACCAGTTCGCCGTCCAGGGCGTTCAAATCGTCCAAGGCCGTTTGGAGGTGGGGTGCGGAGAGCCCCTCGAGCGGCACCTGAATCATCCGCCAGCGGCCAAAGTGGACGGTGTTATGTTTTTCGGTCAAGGTCTCGACCGTCATCGCCTGGTTGCTCATGGGAGTGGAGAGCTCAGCGAGATTGATGCCCTCGGCGAGTTGCCTCGCGGTGAATGTGCCGATGCTTTCCTCATCGATTTTGAGCGTGTAGCGCTCCGCTTTGAGGCCGGTCACCCGCAAGGGTTCTTGGTCCAAGGCGGGGATGAAATCCGAACAACGCATCACCAAGGCCGTCACGGGATTGCTCGGATCGAAGGGCATGGGCAGCGCCCTATCGGTTTGCTTCCAGGTCAGGCGGTTGGCGTGGGAGGCCAAGTCATCGATCTCGGTATTCGTCGCGTGGACGACGCGCTTCTTCGCCGCGTTGATTTCCACCGCGCTCACGGTGGCAGGCGCATTCCAGGCTTTCAGGATGGCCTCCGCCATAATCAGATGACCGTCCGGGCCCGGATGCACGCGATCCGGCAAGATCCTTTGCGCGAGTTTCGGATCGACGGCCTTCGCTTTCTCCAGCACAGCGACGACCGGTGTGTTCAAATCCGCCACGGTCGCTCCCATCCGCTGGGCATAATCCTTCACCCACTCCCCGTAACGAATGAGCACGGCATTGTAACCCCCCTCAAAAGTGCGTGGGCGGGTCACGTCGTCAAAAGGCGAGGGCTGAATCAGTGTGAAGCGAATCTGCGGAAGGGCCTTCTGCACCGATTCAACAATGTGTTGGTAGCCTTGCGTGTACTTGGCGAAGGTTCCTTCGTCAAACGCGCGATAACCGCCGTCATTCATCCCCAGCATGATGGTCATCACCGTGGGCTGGTAGGGAATGACATCGCGTTCGAGCCGCGCGTCGATGGGCCCCCCGCCTCCGCCGGAAACACGGTCGCCACCCCAGCCACTATGCACAAAGCTGGCGTCGAGCCGGGGGAAGCGCGTCAACAGATAGGTCTCAACATAAACGGTGTAAAGCCGCTGATCGGTGATGCTATCGCCGTAGAAAACCACCCGGTCGCCGGCGTGAAGAGAAAACGTTGCCTGGGCCTTCGTGGCAACGGGGATGAGAAAGCTGAGGATAAGAGATGCAATGCGGATGCAATTCTTCATGGGTAGCTCCGGGAAGATCCATCGATCTTCACTTCCGTGTAAAGTGCTTTCAAGCGTGCGGCTCCGGCCCGCGCAAATGATTGTACCAAAGGCCATAATGTGCTTGACAAGGGAAGTTAATTCACTTACTATGGTTAACGAGACCAGCCCCTCTGAGCCACGCCTTAAGTCTTCTGAACTAAGTCTGGTTATCTCGCACGACATCTCCTTCAAGACAACTCAGGAGGTTGGAATTTTGGCCCGCCATCTATCAAGGGGGCGACAAGGACAGGGTCGAAACCCTTTCCGCGAAGGGGGGACGCGATGTAGGGCCGGGCATTTGATGTTTTTGACGATTTGCTTGCCTTGGCGATAGCTGCCAGGGTCGCACCACAGGCTCTGGGGCGGGCACTCCCTAGGCGTCTCGGGCAACGACTCGAGAAACTATAACCGAAAGTACAACACAAGGGAACAGGCCCCTGAGGCCGCCCCAACTGAGAGGATCAGAGGAACATATGGCAACAAAACTTTTCGTAGGTAATTTACCCCATAGTACAACCGATTCAGGTCTTAGCGAATTTGTAAGCGGTGCGGGCTTTCAAGTGGCCTCGGCCGTGGTGATTCGTGACAAGATGACAGGGACGCCGCGCGGCTTCGGCTTTGTCGAGCTCGGCGCTGGCGAGGATATGCAGCGGGCAATCGCCGGCTTGAATGGCCAGTCGCTCGAGGGCCGAGCCTTGACCGTCAATGAAGCTCGCCCCCCGCGCAATGATTTCTCCCGCCCCCGCAGCGGTGGCCGGGATAACTTCAGCCGCAGGCGAGATTACTAGGGTTAGGAAGTTTCGCGCCGACGGGTTAGCGGGTTTCAGAAAGACCGACTATTGTCCTATGGAGCCCCGGCCCGGAGGCGGAAAAGCTCTTGGCGTGGCCGTGCCGGGCGAACCCGTCCCGGCCTGCTCGATGAGAAAAGGCGGGGGGCCAACCGGTTGTTGGCAGACGCCATTCTATTCTCAGCCCCTTCGCGATGTTTACCCGGAGTGACACGACCGGGCTCAGTGACAACTTCGCGAAGAACCAAAAGCCCGCAAAGATCGGGCATTCCTTTGCCTTGCTCCGGAACGCCTTGCCGCTCCTCCGATATGACAGCGTTGGGGCTTTTGCCGCGACCTGTGTAAGAAATCCGCAGCGGTGCAATACGCGAACAGGGTGGCATAAGGACGGTCGGCCGTACTCATACTGGTCCATCCCGTCGGCGGTAGGCCCATTCGATTTCGACATCCGAATTCAGGCTGGGCCCGATCGACAAGCCTGCCAGGATAAGGGAGGGAGATCAAAAATGGAACTTCCACAAGGTATCGACAGCAAATTCCGGTTCATCTTGGTGGCGGCTAAGCGCTCACACCAGTTAATTGGTGGGGCCAAAGCACGCGTTCAGAGCGAAAGTAAAAAGGTCATCGTAATTGCCCAACGGGAAGTTTATGCGGGGCTTGTGCCCTTTATGATGCACGATGGCCATGGAAACAGCCTCGACAGAACCGCGAAGGTGAAGTTAGCGTAGACCGGTTTCAACTTCACACCATGGCGCGTGCCGATGGCTGGCCCCCGTAAACTACTTCCGCAAATAGTTATCCGTCCCATCCAGCCAATCGTGGCGGATGGGGCTGAACACATCGATCCCGATTGTGTCTTCAATCGCCAGGGCGCGGTGAGGAACGTTGGAAGGGATCACCAGCACCTCGCCGGCGCGCACCATCACTTCCCGCCCTTCCAATTCAAACTTCAGTGCCCCTTGCAAAACCAGGCTGATCTGCTCGCTTGCGTGGTGGTGGAGCGGCACCAGGCAATCCTGGAAGAGCCAGAGCTGCGCCACCATAACCTTTTCGCCGCTCACCACCTTTCTCCAAAGCTTGTCGTTCAGGATCTCTTTCTTAACACTCTCCCACGCCAAGAGCTGCATCGCACGCCTCCGTGTGTGAAAGTCCGCGGTCCGAAGTCCGGGATCTCGGCCTTGTAACTCGGACCTCAAGCCTACTTGTATCGTACACGTATCGGGCCGAATTTCGCGATAGAATGGGGCATGATTCGATATCGAATCTAAGAAGGAGGTTCGACGGCAAGGGCCCATACTTCGGACTTTCGACCAAGGACCACAAACTTCGGACCCCGGACTCCGGACCCCGGACTCGCTTCTATGCTTTCCATCGTCACCCGCCACATTTCAGTCGCCAATGGTTTCCTACACCTCATCGACTACCTGGCGCTCGTTTATCTGGTGCTGCTTCTCTGGATTCCGTTCTTCTGGTTTGCATTTCATCCCGGCATTCGCTTCTGGCGGCGTGTAGGCAACCGCGCGTTTTGGGTGGCGCTGCCGGTATGGCTGATTTTCGCGGCGGGCATTATCATGGCACGCCGCGAGCTCTTTGCGCGGCGGCTGGAGCGTAGCGCGTTGACCTGGGCCGTAGGTGGCGTCCTTTTTTTCGTGGCAAGCTGGCTCGACGTGCAAACGCGGCGCGCCTTCGGCTGGCGGCGCTTGGCGGGCCTGACGGAACTAAACCCGGAACATCGCTTGTGCGCGGTGATTCGGACGGGGGTTTACGGGCGCGTTCGCCATCCGCGTTATGTGCTCTACATGCTGATGATTCTGAGCATGGCTTTCCTGACCGGGGCGCAAGCAATTTTTTTGCTGGCATTTCTGAGCGTCCTGTTGTATCAAATTCTCGCACCGCTTGAGGAGCGCGAACTCCTGGACCAATACGGGCCACAGTACGAAGACTATCGGCGGTTGGTCCCGCGGTTCGTGCCTCATCTCGGGCGGACGCCCGAAGCCGGGATTTCGTCCTGAACCGGAGGTTTCCATGTATCAGCGTTTTTGCGCCTTTTTCCTGGTCGCCATGGGAATGGCGACTCTACCTCTTTGGGCTCAGCAGCCCTGCCCCAGCTTTACCGTTGCTGTCAACACCGATGAAGACCACCTGCTGCTGGCCGTCAATGGCGCGGACAGCCCGAAGGAACAACTCGATGCCCTCGACAGCTTCGCGAAGGAGCACGCGGATTCCAAGTTCATGCCTTGCGTGAACGAATACTACGCGAGCGTGGACCTGAAGTTGAAGGATTTCGACAAATCCATCGAATACGCGGAAAAGGACCTGGCGTTGAATTACCAGGACCTGAACCTGCTTCTCACCCTCATCCGCGCCTATGCCTCCAGCACCAAGGTGAGTGACACGATCTTCGCGGTCATCAACAAAGTCCCGGACCAGGCCAAGGCGGAGACCGGCACTCCCACGCGGCCTGCCAAGGCCACCGACGAGGAATGGGCAAAGATTCAGAAAGATAGCCAGGAACTGGGCAAGGATAGCCACGACATCGCCGTGTGGGCATTTTTCCAGGTCCTGCCGCGCGTCACCGATCCGGCGAAACGGATTCAGGCGCTCGACAATTTTCTCAAGACCTATCCTGAGGTGGAGAAGGACAACGCGACTCAGGTGAACACCGCTTACTTTCAAGCGTATCAGATGCAGGGGAATCTGGACAAGACCGTGGAGTACGGCGACAAAGTTATTGCCACCGACCCCAACAATGTGGTGGCGCTCAACACCCTGGGCTTGGTCTATGCATTCTACCTGCCTCACCCCTCCATCGAAAAAGCTGTCGGTTACGCGCAGAAAGCCCTGACCGCGGCGCAGGGGCTCAAGAAGCCCGAGGGCGTCGACGATGCGGCGTTCAAAAAGGAACAGGACAACCAACTGGGCATGGCCCACCTGACGCTGGGGTATGCCGCCCTCGTCAGGGCGGAAAGGACCACGAAGTTGGCCCCGGCGATAGAGGAATTGAAGGTCGCCAGCAATCTCCTGGAAGGCAATCCGGCGCTCCAGGGTCAAGCCCTCTACTACTTGGCCTTTGCCTACGAAAGGGGGTACCCCGCCAACCACCGTGGGGCCATGGAGGCCTTGTTCAAGGCCGTAGACTTGCCGGGACCCTTCCAAGGCCAGGCGCAAGCCCTGCTCGCCAAGGTCCGGGCAGCCGTTAAGTAGCCACGGCTTCCGGGAATGTTCACAGGGGAGATAAGGGGGGAGGAGTGTCGGGGTTCGGTCCCGGCGCGGCCCGCCACTTCCAGAACCAGTACACCGGAACACCTACGCCGAGCATGGCGGCGCCCCATCCCGCCTCCACCGGCTCTTCCATCAGAGTATTCACCAGGAACCACGCTGAGCCCAACACGAAAATGATGGGCACGTAGGGATACCCGGAGACCCGGTAGGGCCGCGGCGCATCCGGCTTGTTGCGGCGCAGCACCAGCACCGCCAGCGCCGTCAGCGCATAGAACACAAACGCCGCGAAAATCGCGTAGGTGAAAAGCTGTTCGTACGTTCCCGCCGCCACCAGGACAATCGCCCATGCACCCTGCACCAGCAGCGCCACGTGCGGCGTGTGGAAGCGCGGATGCACGCGCGCGCACCAGCGGAAGAACAGGCCATCCCTGGCCATGGCGTAGTAAACCCGGGGCGCGGCCAGAATGCTGCCGTTCAGGCTCCCCAGCGTGGAGATGATGATTAACAGCGACACCAGGTAAGATCCGGTGCGGCCGAAGATGCGCACCGCCGCATCCGCTCCCACGCGCGAGGAGCGCGCCACCTGATCCATCGGCAGCACATGGTAGTAAACCAGGTTCAGCGCCAGGTAGATCGCCATCACCGCCACGGTTCCCACAATCAGCGCCAGGGGCACGTTGCGCTCCGGCCGCTGCACTTCTCCCGCCGCAAACGTGCAGGCATTCCAGCCTTCGTAAGCCCAGAACGCGCCCACCATCGCCACTCCGAAAGAAGCCACGAACCGATGACCCGTGGGCGCCGCGAGCGCCGCGGGCCCGCCCGGCAATCCCCTCACCAGCACGTAACCCAGCAGGATGATCACCGCAATGGCGCCCACCTTCACTCCCGTCAAAATCGACTGCAAGGCGCCGCCCTCGCGCACGCCGAGGTAGTTAATCGCCGTCAACACCGCAATGGACGCGGCCGCGGCAGCCTTCTGCTCCCCAGGCGTGAGGGGCAGAAACTCGTTGGCGTATTCGGCAAAGCCCACGGCCAGCACCGAGATGCCCCCGGTTTGGGCGGCGATGAAGAATGACCAGCCGCACAGATAACCCGTCAGGGGCCCGTAGGCCTCGCGCAGATAGACGTACTGCCCGCCGGCCTGCGGCATCATCGCGGCCAACTCCGCAAACGAGAGCGCGCCGAACAGGCTCAACAAACCCGTGACCGCCCATACGGAAAGCGCCGCGTCCCGGGTGCCCATCGAGCGGGTGATCTGCGCCGGCACAATGAAGATGCCCGTGCCAATCATGATCCCCATGACAATGGCGGTGGCTTCCCACCAGCCCAACACCCGCAGCAATTGCGGCGGCGCGGAGGCGGCAACCATTGTGCCCGAACCGTTTTCAGGAGAATTCATGGAAGAGATAAAGCCCGCCCCGAAGCGGCCGGACTAATTCCCGGCCTACCTCTGAGCTTGCGACACAATAGAAGAATCCGCCCGCGCGGTCAATCGGAGATGCGCGGACATCTCAACAGCCTAAGAACCTCGGAGATGTTCGGCGAGGTGAGGTTGGTAGTTGGTTAGCCCCAACGGGGCGATCCATCCCAGCCCAGGCCAACGGCCCGGGTCAAGCACGGAATCACCCCAATGTCCGAGCCCTGAAGAAGGGGCGCGCCAGTCCAAAGCCCTAAAGGGGCGACCTAATCTAGCCCAGGGCAACGCCCTGGGAATCAAGAAAC
>JBEKAD010000002.1:0-24523 GCA_050018435.1 Terriglobia bacterium | reverse complement strand
CGACACGAACCGCATGAAGTTTCGCACCAACGAGTTCTATTTCAAGACTTATGAAGAGATGTCGGCCGTCTTTGGCCGCGACGTGCCGGAAGCGCTGGCCCGCACTCTGGAAATCGCCGAGCGCTGCAACCTGCACCTGGAAGTGAAGGAGCACGTCTTCCCGCATTTTGAAGTTCCCCCCGGGGAGACGCCCGACAGTTACTTTGAGAAAGTCACGCGCGAGGGTTTTGCCCATCGCCGCGAGCGGCTGGAGCGCCTGCGGGCCGCGGGCCGCCTGAAGTACCCCCTGGAAGCCTACGAAGAGCGCCTGGAGCGTGAACTCGCCCTGATCAAGCAGATGCGCTTTGCCGGTTATTTCCTGATCGTCTGGGACTTCATCCGCTTCTCGCGCGAGCAGTGCATTCCGGTGGGCCCGGGCCGCGGGTCGGCCGCGGGCAGCCTGGTGGCTTACTCGCTGCACATCACCGATATCGACCCGCTACAAAACGAATTGCTCTTCGAGCGCTTCCTCAATCCCGAGCGTGTTTCGTTTCCTGACATTGACATCGACTTTTGCCAGCGCGGCCGCAGCAAGGTGATCGACTACGTCACCGGCAAATACGGGCGCGAGAACGTGAGCCAGATCATCACCTTCGGCACCATGGGCGCCAAAGCCGTCATCCGCGACGCCGCCCGCGCGCTCGACATTCCTTACGCGGAAGCCGACCGCATCGCCAAGCTCATTCCCAACACCCTGAACATCACGCTGGAAGACGCTCTGAAGCAGTCGGGAGACCTGGCGCTGCTCCAGAAAACCGATGGACGCGTTGCCGACCTGTTGCAGGTGGCGTCGCACCTGGAAGGCTTCGTTCGCCACGCCTCGACGCACGCGGCGGGCGTGGTGATTTCGCCCCAGCCCCTCCAGGAAATCGTTCCGCTCTACAAGAGCAACAAGGATGAAATCACCACCCAGTACGCGATGGACGACCTGGAGAAAATCGGCTTATTGAAGATGGATTTTCTGGGGCTCACCACGCTCACGGTCATCGACGACTGCTTGAAGCTGATGGAAAAGGCGCGCCGCGAAAAACTGGACCTCGACGCGTTGACGCTGGACGACCCCGCTGCCTACGATTTGCTCAGCAAAGGCCTGACGGCGGGCATCTTCCAATTTGAAAGTCGCGGCATGACCGACATCCTGCGCCGCGTCAAACCCACACGTCTCGCCGACCTGACGGCTTTGAACGCCCTCTACCGGCCGGGGCCTCTCCAGGGCGGCATGATCGACGACTACATCGCCCGGCGGTCGGGCAAACGCCGGGTCACCTACGAACTCCCGCAACTCGAGGAAATCCTGGAAGAAACTTACGGGGTGATCGTATACCAGGAACAGGTGATCCAAATTTTCAACAAGGTTGGGGGCTTTACTCTGGGCGAAGCCGACGTGGTGCGCCGCGCCATGGGCAAGAAGAAAATTGAAGAGATGGTGGCGAACAAGGAGAAATTCCTGGCGGGCGCGCGCACCAACAACGTGTCCGCGGCGAAAGCGCAGAAGCTCTGGGATTTGGTGGAGCAGTTCGCCGGCTATGGCTTCAACAAGTCGCATTCCGCCGCGTATGCGTTAGTGGCCTACCACACCGCCTACCTGAAAACGCACTACCCGGTGGAGTTTATGTCGGCGCTGCTGACGTCGGAAATCGGCAACCAGGACAAGCTCACGCGCTACCTGGCCGAATGCAAAGATATGGGCATCGGGATTCTGCCGCCCGACGTTAACTCGAGCGACCTGGCCTTCACGCCCGCCGGCAACGCCATCCGCTTTGGCCTGACCGCCATCAAGAACGTCGGCGCCACGGCCATCGAATCGGTGTTGGCGGCGCGGCAAAAGCTGGGGCGCTTTGATAACCTGGTGGAGTTTTGCGAGCATGTGGATTTGCGCCTTTTGAACAAACGCGTTCTGGAGAGCCTCATCAAGGCCGGGGCTTTTGATTCCCTCGGTGCGCGGCGCACGCAATTGCTGGCCGTGCTCGACCGCGCCATGGAAATAGGACAGAAACGCCAGCGGGAAGCCGAGAGCGGCCAACATGGCCTATTCATCGGCGGCGCGGACACCCCGCCTCCGCCACCTTTCGAGATGCCTGATGTGCCCGACTGGACCGAGGCGGAGCGCCTGGCGGCGGAAAAGGAAGTCCTGGGGTTCTACGTCACGGGCCACCCTCTGGAAAAGTATATGCAGCGCTTGGGCACGCTGACCCGGCACGACACGTCCTCCATCGAAGAGATGGCGCATGACGCGCCCGTAACGCTGGCGGGGATTCTGCGCGGCCTGCGCGTGAAGCCCAGCAAGAAAGGGGACCTCTGGGCGAGCGCGCAACTGGAAGACCTGCGGGGCTCGGCCGAGTTGCTGGTGTTCCCACAGGCCTACCTGCAAATGCAGAGCGTGCTGAAGCCCGACACCGCCCTGCTCATCAAGGGCCGCGTGCGGCACGAGGAGAATCAGAAACCGCGCGTGGTGGTGAATGAGGCCCGACCGCTGGAAGCCGCGGTAAATGGCGCCAAAACCCAGTTGCGGATTCGCCTCAACCTGGATGCGCTGGGGGAAGGCCGCCTGGATGAAATCGCCAATCTTTTGGCCGCTTACCGGGGGGAGAGTCCGGTGGTGTTTGAACTGGTCCGCCCCGGCGACTTCGTGGTGCGCATCCAGTCCAGCGCCCCCCGCGGCGTAAAAGCTGATGATGAATTGCTGAAGCGGCTGCGCGAACTCTGCGGCGATGAGGCGATTCGGCTGGAAAAACCGGCGCAGGGGATGTAGGGGGGGGAATACGCCAGTGTATTTGCTTGGTTCCACAAATGCCGGGGTTCTTGGCGTCGTTTGGACTGGAAAGAGCGTATAATATTTGGCGTGATACGAGGGGGAACCGGCTGGGCCCGATGTGATCGGAGGATTGCGTATGCCGTTCCAACAGGACGTTGCCTTTGCCGATGAGGTCGGCCAATTTTACGGGAAGTACCTTTCGACGTTCCACAGTGATACCGACCAAGTGCGGGCGGATATCTTTAAGCAGAACGGCCAACTGGTGGTGCACGTTTCATTTCCGACCGGCCTAAAGCCAGAGGAAGTGACGGAGGCCTATGTAAGTGAACTATACGGCTATGCCAAGGAGTACGGTTTCGAGGGCAAGCTGAGAATCATTTATTCCGAATAGCGCAATCCCCATGGCGAAGGTTCGCGTCTCGATTGATCTTCCATACCGACTGTTGCTTCCCGCCGGGGAGTATCCGACGCCGGGAGAAGGCGGCTCGGTTCAACTTCAAGAAACAGTAGCGACAGCCATGGAGGGGGCGATCGAACCAAAAACCCTCGCGTCGATGGTGTCCGACGCGGACGATGGGACCGATGCCCAAGCCTTAACACGTACGCGCCATCAACAGGCCGACCGGCTCTTGCGCCGCGTCAACCACCTTCTGCGCTGGTATCGGGTGGCAACGGGCCAAGCGACGATCATGGAATTGACGCGGGCTCAGGCTAGCCCGTTCCGGTTCACGGTCGAGGGAACCGGCGCGGCATGGGGCGCAGCGCCGTTGGAGTATGAGACTCCGCCACTGCCGTCGCCGGCAGCAGGCAGTCGCGCGGCGTTCGGCGATACGGTGCGCCAAGGGTTGAGCCGCGAAACCGATCCCGATGTGGCCACGCTGAACCTGCTGGATGCCGAGTACGCGCGGCGCGTTGGGCGTTTCCGCGAGGCGGTCTTGCTATGTTGGGGCGCTATTGATTCCACGTTCGTCCGTAAGTTCAAGAGCTTAGTCGATGATCGTTTGAGGGATGATTGGGCCGAAGGGCGCAAGTTCCTGAAAGGGATCGACTTTGGCCTGCGTTACAAAATGACAACGGGGTTGCGCTTGCTCGCGGGCCGCTCGCTCTACACCGAGCCGGATAGTATTTGGGAAGAGCTTTCTGCCAGCTATGATTTGCGGAACAAGATCATTCACGAGGGGCAAATTGCCCACGAGGATGACGCCAAGCTGGCGATCAAGGTGGCACGGAAGATCGTGGAGATTGCAGCATCACTGTCGTAAATTCGGGTGTGCTTGTGGCGACCGTGTCGGGGAAGTGGGTAGCACCGTGAGCACTAGGAGTTCGCAACGATATGGCAAAGGCACCAAACGACCAAGCGATCGCGCAGGAACTGGAAAAGCAAATTGCGGAACTCGAAGGCGTTTCAAGTTCAGCCGCCTCACAGGAAGAAATCGAGCGCCTGCGCCAGCAGGTCATAGCGTTAAGACAGAAAGTGTCTGGTCCCCCGCAGGACGCGTGGGAACGTGTACTCCTGGCCCGCCATCCGCAACGGCCTTATACCCTCGATTACATCCAGATGCTCTGCACCGATTTTCTGGAGTTGCATGGCGACCGCCGCTTCGGGGACGATGCCGCCATGATCACGGGCTTTGCGCAATTCGAAGATCGCCCTGTCGTCGTGATCGGGCACCAGAAGGGTCGCGACACCAAGCAAAAGCTCCTCCGCAATTTCGGCATGGCCAATCCGGAAGGCTATCGTAAGGCCCTGCGGGTGATGGAACTCGGCTCCAAATTTGGCATGCCTATCATTTGTCTTATCGACACACCCGGTGCGTACCCGGGCATCGGAGCAGAGGAGCGCGGACAGGCGGAGGCCATTGCCTACAACTTGAAGGAAATCTGCAAGCTGCGCGTGCCCATCGTGGTGCTGGTACACGGGGAGGGCGGCAGCGGCGGCGCGCTGGCCATCGCCGTCGGCGACGAAGTTCTGATGCACGAAAACGCCGTCTACTCGGTGATCTCGCCGGAAAGCTGCTCGTCCATCCTGTGGCGCGACTGGGACCACAAGCAAGAAGCGGCGCGCGGGCTGAAATTGACGGCGGAGGACCTTTATCGTTTGCAGATCGTGGATCAGGTCGTGCCGGAGCCCGCGGGCGGTGCGCATATGAACCACCCGCAGGCGGCAGAACTCCTGCGGCCGGTTTTGCGCAACTGCCTCGACCGGCTAGGGAAATTGTCGGTGCCCGATCTCCTGAAACGCCGCCAGGAAAAGCTGCGCCATCTGGCGACCTTTGTCAGCGAGACGTAGCGCTCTTTCGCGGGTCATGCTGGGGGTAGCAAGTGTAGCGCGGAGCGGTTTTGTAGGTCCACGGCTTTTCCTTGCCCATAGGGGACGAGCCGCGGACCTACAAAACAAGTCCGCGTTACGCCTGCTGCCGCTTAGGGTCTGGGGGGTTAGCTGCACCATTTCGGCCTTAGCACAGCCAAAAGGTAGTGTTCCGCCCAGCCCCTCAAAGCGTCATCTTCGACTTCCACCCACTGCACTTGGCAGTTCTGCCTGATGTATTCTCTTGCTTCGCGTGGATTGCCGCCAAGGCCTCTTACATTCAATCATCGAAATTGCATACAGTCCGTTAGCCTTCGGTGGTGCTGCTTTCAATTGTTGGTCAAACCGCGCTGGGGGCATCTGGATAAGCTTCTGAAAAATGCGTTCATATTCTTCGATAAACTCGTCCTTACTGTTCATCTTCGCCTCCAACACATAATTCGCGGGGCGTACGAATCATTATTCACCTTGGCGCGTGAGCGGACGGCGGCGGGCCAGTGCGAATTCCCTGGATTCAGCGCGTTCGGCCTTCCCTGTGGAGGCATAAAACTCGGCCGCTTCCTTCTCCAGGGCTTCGTACTGTTCCAGCAGAATAGCGTGGCGGAGCAATTCGTTGGCCCGTTCGCTCCGTGAGCGATTGGAGCAAGTACGTTGCTGGTAGTCGAGAATGGAGCGACCAAGGGTAAAGCCCTTCGAAGATCTGGTGGGTTTGCTCATTTTCTTTAGCCTGTATTAGACACGGTTGCTTGTCAAGCTCCGGGCGCGGGAAGCGTGCTTCCGCGCAGCCGGAATGCCCGGGGCGCCCGAGCACGAGTAGCGCCGGGCCTTGAATTGCCTTGCAATGCTCAGCGTGGTAACATTGCAGTTGGGATCGAGCGGAGGGAACATGGAGCTAACCGCAGTTTTCAAGAAAGTGCCGGAAGGCTACATCGCCTGGGTTGAAGAGTTGCCCGGCGCCAACACCCAAGGCCGGACTCTGGAAGAGACCCGAGAGAATCTTCAAGAAGCCATCCGGCTTGTATTCGAGGCGAACCGCGAGCTGACGGAGCGCGACCTACAGGACGCAGAGGTCCTTAAGGAGTCCGTTTCCGTAACAACCCTGTGAAGCGGCGGGAATTGGTCCGGCATCTGGAGAAGCACGGTTGCCAACAATTACGAGAAGGCAGCCGGCACACCATGTACGTGAATCCGCGTCAGAAGAAGGTTTCCGCCGTACCCCGCCACACCGAAATCAACTCTATGCTGGCTTGCAAGATCTGCCGGGATCTCGAAATTCCTGAACCCGCATGAACGGCTGCGCGGCTTGCCTCAAGTTTCCGCAAGTCGCTGCAACGGATTGACGCCAGTCCCTGCCTCTGGTATTGATTAATATAGCGGCCGCATTCGAGGCTGCGCATCTGCCGGGGCGATGATCAAAATCAAATTTCCTGTTTTGAAGCCTGAGGACTTTCATGCCCTTCGAATCTGACAAGATCATGTTTGAGATTTGCCGGGAGACGCCCTACACGGGGAAGTACCGCGTGGTCTACTTCACGGAGTTGCAGGATCACAACAAGGAAACGGAGATCAGCCGGGCCATGGCGGGCGAGCATTTCTACGACGGCTTCCTTCGCGCCTATCGCAAGGACCAGGCGAAGGAAATGATTGAGAAAATTCTGACGCGCATGAACGAGGGCGGGGAGTTGACCCCGGAGCAGGTTGAATTGGAAATTAAGGCCTTTATGCCAACTTAGGCTGACAGCTCACAGCCGACAGCTTACAGTCACTATCGGCTGTAGGCTGTTATACAGAGCGACATAAATGATGCAGGATTCGGCGGTAGCGCCGGGCTTTAGCCCGGCATGTGCCGCCCCAAAGGGCGGCGCTACTTATGTCGCTCTGTATAGCGGCCAGCTTTCATATATGCCCAACCATTTCTGGCGAAAGGAAGTCATCCAGCCCGCGCTCCACTGCGACGTGGAAGCGGCCGCCGCCGAACAACAGTCGATCTTGGCGGATGATCCGCACAATGCCAACGCCTGTTTTGCCCTGGGAACGCTCCTGCACTTTCAGGGCGCGACCGAGCCAGCTAGCCAATATTTCCAGAAGTCCATCGAACTGGATTCCGGCAACGCGGCTCCCCACCGGCGCCCGGGGCGCATCTATGCCCTTCGCGGCGAATACGAACAAGCCTGGAAGCACGCACGGGCGGCGGAAGCCCTGGGCGCGCGCGATTTGGTGGAGATGCTGGAAAGGTATCCGGAAAAGAAAGGTGACAGGCACTAGTTAATAGTCAACAGTTAATAGTCGATAGTTAGAAGATAATAGATAATCGCAGAGGACTTCCAAAGGTTTACATCGTCAGATAACTATTAACTATCAACTGTCAACTATCGACTGTCCTTCAGCTACCGCCCTGCGGCAAGATTTGGTCGAGCAATTCAGGGGGGCCGGACACATCCAATTCCAGCCGAGCGCCGTCGCGGTGGGTCTCAACATTCTGAAGGATGGGTGGAAGGGCCACGCTGCCTACCGGGGTGGGCTGCTTGGCGGCTTGCTGCAAAAGGCCGATGAGGGTGGCAAAGCCCGCCGCACTTTCCGGCGTGTTGCACACCATAAAGAGCTGAGCGGAGAAGCCGCTGTCCCACTGAACGCGGTAGAGGAGAGCGCGCACGGAGCGTGCCAGGGAGCAGAGATCCACATTTTTCTGACCGCTGGGGGCCAGCCACAACCCCGCCAGATTGCCGGCGGACTTGCCGTTCAGGATTCCCCATTGAGGGGCGGTGCCGTCGAGTTCGCCTTGCCAATTCACAAAGTCGGCGTTCGCATTCAGGGCGTTTATCGAGCCTTGGCGGGCGTCGAGCATGGCCTTTACGTCAACCAAGCGTCCAAAGGCGGCCAGGGAGGTGTCGAAGAAAGTGAAATAGAGGTCGTTGGGGTCGCTCCCGGAGCCGAACGCGTAAAGCTCGGCGCTATCATATTCAAGGACCGGCAGCCCGGTGTGCTCAAAGTATTGTTGGATGAGGGCGGGCTGGAAGCGCCCCGCCGCCAGTCCCAGAAAGCCCGCGGGGCCCACCATCTCGCCGCGCCATCCCAGCATCACCTCGTCGATGTCCTTCTCCGGCTCAATCCCCATCGGGCGTAAGAAATCCTCGAAGGCGTGCAACTGGCGGTTCAGAATCCGCTGGCGAATTTGCGGGTAAATGGAAAGTGAACGCAGCACGGCGAGATTCGTAAAGGCCACCTGAAGGGTGTCGGCGGGAAAAGTATTGAGCGCCTCCCCGGGCAATTGATCCGCCGCGAGCGGGGCGGGGAAGAGAAGCGCGGCAAGCCCGCCAAGTAGCCAAGCCACGAGTACCATGATCCGAATTGGGTGCACCCTGGGCATCGTCAGAATTTCTTCCCTCCGCCGCGCATCGGCGTTGCGGCAACCACCCAGCCGTGCCGGCCGCGGTGTGGTTGCGCGCCACCTGGAATTTCCATCGCGCGCCTGCACCGAATACACCCCACAGGTGATTCTACAACTAATCCGAGCGCTTAGGATGCCCGGAGTGCTGCCGCGGATTACCCCTCGCCAGTCTGGAGAGAGACTTTTCGTCCGCCGGGCATCTGTCTGAAATGATTAACACGCGCGGGGCAGAATGGTTGCACGCGGCAAAGACATTCTGTCCGTTCGATGGGCACAGCCCGGCGCGACAACAAGTCCCTACTAACCCCAATGGGGTTCAATTAAGGTTTGTAACGGTTTGTAAGGGTTTATAAGGGTTTGTCAAGGAAACTGTTCCTTAAACCCCCTATTTGAACCGCATTGTGCTAATCCCCCAGCACGCCGCGGCGACCGAGGGGGGCGGAAATTTACATTTACTACCCTCACTCCTTTGGATCAGAGGTTACTGACAACTGAAAACTGCGAACTGAAGACTTACTCCCCTCGCGCCCGCAAGTTGTTTCGAGTGCAATCGCGAAAATGTGTGGGACTTGTGCGCACGACCTTTTGCTCATATATTATCCGTGCAGCGGAAATTGATGCGCCCAAGGGAAGCCGGTTCTTCACCCGGAGGCGCTTTCCGGAGAGAGCAGCTTATGGACCGCAGAGCTTTTCTGAAAACCGCGGCGGGAATGGGTCTGGCGTCCAACGCGTGGCCCGGCCTTGGCCCGCTTGGGCATGAGGACGCCGCTCCCGCTTATTTCGGGCTCCATCCCTTCATTGAGGCGCACCCGGAAGCGGTCTTCATCCGCCAGACCCATGTGTCCGCGAGAAATGATTCCGAGGGCAAGCGGCGAGAGGCGTTTGAATTAGCTCGGCGCATCTTTACCCGGCGCGATTCGCCCGGCCAGAGTCCCTCCGATAAATTTGCGATCAAGCCCAACATCACCGCGACGCTGGGCAAAGGGCTTCATTTTGCGATCATCACCGACGCCTATGTTGTCGAAGGCCTCATCGATGGACTGCGCCAGTCGGGCGTGAGGGCGGGGAACATCTACGCTCGCGATGCTCTGAATGTGGACCAACCCGGCACTGGTTATCAGGAAATGTCCCAGCGCTCCGGCGTACACTACAGCGACAATGATGGCCGCTCGCCCATGCCCAAGGAGTGCCCGGGGGGCGTGGTGTTCCGCCGCACCAAATACCTCGGCCCGTTCAACTATCCGGATAGTCACCTGATTAATGTGGCGAAACTGAAGAGCCATTCGATGGGCCTAACGCTTTGCGTCAAGAACCTGCAAGGCACCAACATCCATCCTTACATTGAGTTTTGTGCCGGTCTTCAGAAGGCGATTGCGCAGGATTTCCAACCCGACGCCCAAAGTCACGTGGACGACCTTCAGGACAAGCACCAGCAAGCGGGGATTCCGCGCTGGGATACGGCGAAAGCCGGCTGGATGGAAATGTGGATTCAGCGCACCATCGATTCCTACTCGCTCCTGCGCCCGTCCATACTTCTGAATGTCATCGAGGGCATCTGTGCCCAGAACGGTGACGGGTTCACCACCGGCCCCGGACAAGGCGGAGTGCCGGAAATCTTCCTGACCAATGTTCTGATTTTCGGCCGGGATGCTTTCCGCGTCGATATCATCGGGCATTGGTTGGGAGGGCATGAGCCCGGCAATTTCGGCCTCTTTCACATCGGCAAAGAACGCGGCGTCTCCACGGCTCTCAATCCTCGCAATATTCCGCTTTATCGCTGGGAAGACGCCGGGCCTAAGCTCATCCCGCTCGATAAGCTGGCGCGCACGCCGCTGGCGGCTCCCTACCTGGGGAGAGAAGGCGAGCCACGCTTTCACCTGTGCAATGAATCGTATGCCTACCCCACAGAACCACAAGCTGCCTGCCTTAGGGGAGGAGAGTCGCCAGGGCTGCGGGTGTTGGGCCAAACCCAGCCTGGAAACCGCGCCGCATCGCTCACGCTGGAATTCAACCTGCCCCGCGACACGCACGCGCAACTGGAAATGTACAATGCGTTTGGCGAACGGGTGGGCGTCCTGGCCGAAGGGATGATTCGCCGCGGCGTGCATGCTGTGGATTGGATCACTCAGCAGCGGCCCTCCGGCCTCTACACTTGCCGCCTGTGGGCAGAGGGCGTTTCGAATACAACGCCGATCTTCCTCCCGAACCGCGGATAAATGTCCGCCAAGCGTGCCTTCAAACGAAGCAACATCCATGGCAGCGGCGATTTTCGGTATCGCGGGTAATGTCTCTGTGTCCTCCGTGCTTTGAAAAGACGCAACACAGAGGGCACGGAGCTGCTCCGTGATCTCTGTGTGAAATCTTTGAAGGCACAGAGAACACGGGGAATCCACCTTTGCTGCCGGTTGCCCGTTCTGTAAGACGGGCAGCGCCTCAACTGTAGCTCTTGGCCTCGCCGTTCCAGTGGAAACCCAACTTCGGGGGCAAGTCTTCCATCGGCCCCATCCATTGCAACTCGCGGTCAATGTCGGGGTGCAGGCGATACTTTTTGCGCACGGCGTCGAGCGCCGCGCCCTCGATCCGAATCTTCTTCAGGTCGTAGTTTCCCAGTCCCACCTGCCCGCAATACACTAGGTAGCCCACCCACGAGGGGTCGATGCTCATGGCCTCGACCGCCACGCGATCCGCCGCAATGTAATCCGTCGAGGCAATGGCGATACGGGAAGGCACGGGATTGCCGGAGTTGGGGCCATCGCCTTCCATGCCTTCATAGGCGTCGATCACCGTGGCGCCCCAGTTGGGCTGAAGCTTTTGCGCGGTCAGCAGCATGTTGTAGTGGTTCTGGCGCACGCCCACGTGATACTTCCGCTTGTCGCTCCAGGATTTCTCCCCCGGGGGATTGTGCAGCGGCGCGCCCAGCGTCAGGTTCTTCACGGAAAGCGTGGCCACCACGGCGTTATGCGTCTTCATGACGGCCGAGCAAATGACCAGCGCATCAGGATCGAGCAGCCGCGCCGCCAAGCGCACCGGCGTCACGTGCAGGTCAAAATCAATCAGAGGAATGGTCTCGAACCTTGCCTCGCGGTTCAGGTCCACGAGACGGATCTTCTGATCGCCATACTCGCCCGGCAAGCGCGTGTAATGGAAGCTTTCGAAACCCTCCAGCGTGTTGCCCGCGGAGGACTCGGCAATGACGATGGGCCCGCGAAAGCGCGGCGCGAGGTACTCGATGATCCCCCGCAACGCGTCGGCATGAGTGGAGGCGAGCTGAATCTCTGTGTTCACGATGTTCGGTTTGATGACGACGTACTTTTTCTGCCGCAATTTCGGCAGGAGCTGGTCATCGATGGCAGCGAGCGCCGCGCAGACATTCTTGCGGCGGTCGTCGCCCTGCACGATGGAAACTTGCGAAATGCCGGGGAATTCCTTGACCATCGGCGCAACGGAAAGTGCCGGCGGGTCCTGCGAACTCAGCCGGCGGGCAGGCGAAAAGAGCACGCTGGCGCCGGTAGCTTGCAGGAATCTGCGACGTGAGAAAAGCACTGGATTAATCCCTCCACGCGCAATATGATAGCACCGCTCGAAGGTCATGACCGTCGTCAATTATTAAAGGAAGGATGTAGACACAATGTCTACTCGTCGAGACTTCTTATCCGCAGGGCTTCTTACTTCCGTGGCGGGTATTGCTTCTGCTCCCAGCGCCTGGGCGCAGGCAGAGCCGCACACCACCAAGGGCCTCCGCTATCGGATATTGGGGAAAACCGGTTTCAAAGTGACCAGCGTGGGTTTTGGATGCATGGTCACCTCTGACGGCAGCGTGATTGAGCGCGCGGCGGACCTCGGCATCAATTATTTCGACACCTCCCGCGGCTACCAGCATGGGAACAATGAGCGGCTGGTAGGCGCAGCCTTGAAAGGCAAGAGGCAGAATGTTGTTCTTTCCAGTAAAACCGATGGACGTACCAAGCAGATTGCGCTGCAAGAGCTTGACACCTCCCTCAGCGAACTGGGGACCGACCACCTGGACATTTGGTATCTGCACCTGAAGAACAGTCCCAATGACTTGCCGGATGAACTCTTCGAGGCGCAGCAGATCGCCCGGCAGCAAGGCAAGATTCGTTTTGCCGGCGTGAGTACCCACAAGGCCAAGGATGTGGTTCCGTTCCTGGTGCAGAAAGGTGCGACGGATGTGGTGCTGGCGACTTTCAACTTCACCATGGAGAAGGACGTTGCCGATGCCATGGCGCAGGCCAACGCGGCGGGCATGGGTGTGGTGGCCATGAAGGTCATGGCGGGCGGGTTCCGCCGAATCAAGCCGGACGATCCGAATGGCGCCAAGCTGAAGCGCGAGGGCGCGATGTTGGCGGCGCTCAAGTGGGTGCTGAAGGACACGCACATCAACACCACCATTCCGGGCATGACCGATATGGATCAGCTCGAAGAAAACCTGAAGGCGATGACCGAGCCCTACTCGCCGCGGGAGGAGCAGCTTCTGGCCCGGCAACTCGATTTCATCACGCCGCTCTACTGCCGCATGTGCGGGGAGTGCGAGGGCCATTGCGCCAAGGGCCTGCCCGTGGCGGACGTGCTCCGCTACGTGATGTATGCCGACGGCTATGGGCAGTTCGAATTGGGCCGCGACCACTTTAAGCAATTGTCGGCGGAATTGGCCTCCGTGCGCTGTGGCGACTGCCCAACGTGTACGGTGAAGTGCCGCTTTGGCGTGAAGGTGCCACAACGCCTCAGCCGCGCGCAGGAGATGTTTGCGTAAGAGCAGGTGTTAGGTTTCAGGTGCCAGGTGCCAGTGAAAAGCGAGGCTCCAGGTCTCAGGGGTGAGGTTTCGGTAAAACCCTAACCCCTCGCACGTGTTACCTGGCACCCGGCACCTGACACCTCTTCTGTTCCGACCATGAGAATTCCCGGGCATGATCTTCGCTTCACATTCTTGCTGCTTGTTTGCGCCGTAGTTGCAGCACCACTTGCCCCGGCTGCGGAGGCAGCCAATTGTTCGCTGGTTCCTGGCTGGCGGCAGGAGGGCGCATTGCGCCACTTCACGGCTGACAACCTTTACGAATACATGGACGGCAACGCGGAGAGCTACTTGGCTTACGGATTCACCCAAATGCAGGGAGTAACGTGCAAATCCGGCGAGAATACGCTGGTGATCGACATCTCGGAAATGGTTGATGCCGACGCCGCCTACGGAATTTTTGCCGCCAACCGCGATCCTGGCCATCCCATCGAGAAGATCGGCATGGGGGGGCAGGTCATGCCGCGCCGGGGCACCTTCGCGAAGGGGAATTACTACGTCGAGATCTCCGCTACTCCCGATATCGATCACACCCCCGCCTTAACCGCCTTCATCGCCGCCATGGAGAACCTCCTGGAGGGCAGCAGCGCGCCACCGGCCGCCCTTGCGTGGTTTCCGCCGGAAAAGCTCGTGAGTGCTCGCCTGATTCCGGAAAGTGTCCTCGGCGTCCGCCTGCTCAAGCGCGGCTACGTAGCGCAGTACGACGCGGGCAAGGCTTTCCTGGTGCTCGAAACATCCCCGCAATCCGCCGCGGCGGTCATGACCAAACTCCGCCAGCGTTACCCGTCCGCCCAGAGCGCGCAGGTCGCCGACGAAGCCCTCCGGTTGCAAGACAAGTATCTGGGTGGCGTCTGTTTTTTCCGCAAGGGAAAGCACATCGGCGGTTACGCGAATATGCCCGACGCCGCATCCGCCACCGCCGCGTCGGCGACCCTAGCGGCAAGAGTGCCTTGAAGCAGGGTGCGTCAAAGTCGCGGCTGTCGTATACCTCGAGTCTGCGGTAACATCCAATTCTTGACAAGGGTCACGCGGGACTGCCTGGTTGTAGGGATACGGCTTGCCGTACCCTCTTGGTTCGGTCGCGCGATAAAAATGAAAAGGGTACAGCAAGCCGTACCCCTACAACTGACCGCTCATAAGGAAGTTACTGTTATGTCTGATTTCACCCCCACGGAGCGCACGCAAGTGCATCGCCTCTCCAAGCGCGGTGTTTACGAGCGGGAGGCGGTTTATCGCATTCTCGATGAAGGCTTAGTTTGCCACGTCGGGTTTGTGGCGGACGGCAAGCCGGTGGTGATTCCCACCGGCTACGGCCGCAAGGGCGACACGCTCTACCTCCACGGCTCGACGGCCAGCCGCATGTTCCGCGCGCTGGGCAAGGGCGCGGACGTGTGCATCACCGTCACGCTGGTGGACGGACTGGTGCTGGCGCGCTCGGCTTTCCATCACTCGATGAACTACCGGTCCGTGGTTATTTTCGGCAAGGCCGTGGTGGTGGAAGATCCCGCCGCGAAGCGGGAAGCGCTGCATGTATTCACCGAGCACGTTGCGCCCGGACGGTGGAAGGAAATCCGCCCGCCCTCCGAGAAAGAATTGCAGGCCACCACCGTCTTGGCCATTCCGCTGGAAGAAGTTTCCGCCAAGGTGCGCACGGGTCCGCCCCTCGATGACGAGGAAGATTACGCGCTCCCCGTCTGGGCGGGAGTCCTTCCCCTCGAACTCACACCTGCCTCGCCGCTCGCCGACGATCGCCTTCCCAAGGAAATCGCCGTCCCGGAGTACGTGCGGAGTTACCGCCGGAAAGGGCGGTAGTGTTGTTGTGGATGGCGGCGAGGTGGTCCGTTGGAACCCGGATGAAATGAAGGGTTTGTAAGTTCGTGTGGGAATTTCTTTGCCGCACGCCGCTGCGCCGACGCGGCGACAACTGAGTAAACGCCTTCACACAGTTTTGTCGGAACAATCAGACAGTGGTAGCCACGGTCAATTCGCGATTGGAATTGAACGTGAGTCCGTAAATCCAAGGAAAAAGCCCGCGGCCAGGAAAGCGCTGACTGTGGCTTGTATCTACCCGCTGGCTGGACGTGGTGGCGGGCCGGCGCGCCTCGGGTCTGGCTTTCATCGGCGACGTTTCCGGGGGCCTCAGCGTGGGAGTCAAGAATTTTTGGCAATCGCATCCGGCGGCGCTGGAAGTCCGCAACGGGGCGACGCCGGTGGCGAGTCTGCACGTGTGGCTCTGGTCGCCGGACGCGCCGGCGATGGATCTGCGCCATTACGACACCCGGGCTCACGGTCTCGCTGCCAGCTACGAAGACGTGCAGCCGGGCTTCAGCACGGCGCAGGGAGTGGCCCGCACCAGCGAGATAACTCTGTTCCCCTCGACGGGCGTTCCCGAGCGCGAGCACACCGCCTAGCAGGCCACGCTGAGCAATGACCCACCGTTGCTGGTGGCAACACCGCAGCACATCCATGCGGCGCGGGTGTTTGGCATCTGGAGCCTGCCGGACCGTTGGACCGGAGGCCTAAAGCCTGCCATCCGGGCACGTGATTCTCCCCTCACGTGGGGATTGCGAATTGATCGGAATCTCGGTGACAAGCAACTGCTCTTTGGGCGTGTTGTGCGATACAACGAAACCCCTGTTGCGCTATAGAGGCGGGTTCGCGCGAAGCACGGGTTTTAGTCGTTCACCGATGGAAGGCATGGTTAACCCGCGCCCCTGCGGGTCACGGGAGTACCAATAAGGCGTAACGGCGTAGTCCACCCACCCTCCCCCCTGTTGGTTGCGTTTGCGTATCTTACCGAGTATTGCCAGCCCGTCAGGCGACCACCTGAGCTCCGATGTCCAGTTGATCGCCAGTTCCAGCGTCAGGCCGAAGTGGATTGCATCTCGATCACGGAACCGGTAAGTCGATAGCCTGCTCTGCTTGCCCTCTTTGTCTTCGTTGTCAAAAACCACTTTGGCTTGGGTAGGCCTAAAGCTGAGGTAGTTGATGCCGACTTTGTAGCCGTTGAAAAGCTGGTGCCAACCCCACGAGAAGTTAAAGGAGTCCTCGCTTCCCAGATAATTGAGGGAGGGCTCTTTCTCCCCGTCTACTCGGAACTCGTTGTTACCTTCCATAACGAAGTGCATGCGCGTGAATTCCGGCTCATCGGTATTGATATTCCAGTATTCACCGATGAGATGCCCAGGCCCTCTGAGGGAGAACACCTTCTGAGCTGTGTCCGGCGTCAGTTGAAAGGACAGTCGCTGCCAGGAGGCATGGAAATAACCGAGACCCGCGTCCCAATCCGGCAGGGTCTGCCATTCGACGTAGCTGTAGTTCATGATATTCCGATCGCTATCGTTTCGAAGCGTGACGCGAGCCGATTTCTTGAAGGGCATGGGAATATAACAGTTGTAAGCATCAGGCGTCTTCTCCATGAAAGGCGTCGTAAAGTAGCTAGCCCGACCTGTGCCATCCGCGAAGAAATCTCCCAGAGGCACGGATATAGCAGGCGGCTGGGTATCATCGAAGAAGATCTCAAGGACCACCGAACGCACCAGCGTTTCGTTCTCCCACGGCCGCGCCGCCGAGATGTGGATGGTGTTGATTTGCGCGGGGCCCTTGATGCTCGCAATGGTAATCGTCTTGCCGGCGTCCAGCGATTCGAGGTTGGGATACGCATCATACTTCCAGCCGCCATTTGACAGCCGGTTGCTAACCCCGGACTTCAGCCGGGCAATGCTGTTGTCATTGCCTGACAGCCGCTGCCTTTCCTGACCCCCGCTTCCGTCCACCAAAGGCAGCAGGAGCACCCCCACTATCATTGCGACGGGCAGAATTCGCTTCTTCCACTGCGGATTATAGCAAGGCATGGCGATTTACCTCCTGGTGATGTCCCGTACACTACGGGCGTATGTGTGCCAGGCCGGAGACGTGCAAACTGTACTCCAGAACCGCCGACCACGGTGCCCGCACCCGAATGAACACTGAACGCTGCAGACGTGTTTACTGGGTCAATTCCGCACGCCGGTTCCTGAAGTCACACATGGGGCCTACGAACTTCCTCCGCGCGCGATCACTGTGACGGCTAGGGCCAGACGAGCAATGCCGGCGAGTAAGTAAGCAAACCCTCGCCTGTCCACGCCAGCCCATTCTCCGGTCACAGCTCCCCAAAAGTTGGAGGCAACCAGACTCATCGACATGAACAGTGGCCAGCCGACGATGCCTCCCAGCAATCCCAAACGCATAGCTCCCATCCCGTACGCCATGAAACTTCCGAAACAGAGTATCCGCATGAGGCTCCCACCCAACCAGTAGCTTGCCGGAGCCTGGGGACTGCAGAAAAGGCCCCAAGTGTGGTTCTTGTTCAACAGATACACGCAATATCCTGCGTTCGCGAGAAAGCCCGCAACCAGCCTCAACGCCCAGATTGCATCTGCGGCCATATCAGGCCGAGAGCCTGACGCAAGCGCGTTCGACTGCAATTCTGCCCCAAGAACAAAAACGAAATTTAGCATGGGGCAGGAGATTCCAGCCACAATGCACGTTATTAGACCTACCCAAAACCTCTTTTGCACCATTGCAGCCAGACTCCTGGCTTCTCGCTCGCGTCGCTGGCCCGCCAGAGCCGCGTCATACTTGGCCTGAAGCTTCGCGTCGTCCGTGCGGAAAACAGGTGGTGGTAGATTCGGGCCGCCGGTTACAAGGCGAGACTGTGATGTGCCCGTTCGGCAAAGAAACGGCAGCGCGGCGAGCGCGACCGCCCGCTGCAACATCGTGCGACGGCTCCACCCTGCCGCGCCGGAATCACACCCGGCGCGGCAGAGAGATTCACACGCCGCTCGTTATTCGCGGTTCGAAGACTCTCAAAATTCGTACTTCAGCGCGAACTGCAAGATGCGCGGGATGCCGTTATCGGAAGTGATCATGCCAAAGGTACTATTGTGCAAGTTTCCGTCCGGATTACTGAAGTTGACGTGGTTGCCTAAGTTAAAAAACTCAAACCGCAGAGCCAATCGCTGATGTTCGTGGATATTGAAGTACCGGCTCACGGCCGCGTCGACATCAAATAAGCCGGGACCCACGAGGGAATTCCTTCCCGCATTGCCAAAGGTACCGGTGGGGTTAGGTGTAAAGGCAGCGGCTGTTATCCACTGCCGCGTGCTTCTGTTCCTTAGATACGGGGTGGGGGTAACCACATTGGGCCGGTCAAGGCCAACACCGGTCAGAGAATTATCCACTCCCGTCAAGGGTGAAAACCACGCGCCGCTATACACCGTGATGAGGGGTGCGATCTGCCAGTTACCAAGAAACCGGTTGGTCCAGGGATTGGCAAAGCGGGGCATGCTCGCCACCAGGGAAAGATTGAAGATATGGCGGATGTCAAAAGCACAGTTGCCGCGATCGGCGTCACGGTTGTTGGGGTTTTGATACGCCGAAGAACCAAGATCCGTGTCGCTGATGCAGTGCGAGTAAGTGTAATTCGCGAGGACGGTGTAATGCTCGCTGAGACGGTGCTGCGTGGCAAGCAAGAGGGCGTTGTATTCCGCGTTGGCTCCGCCATCGACTATGGCAATACTGGAATACAAAGCGCCTTGCGTGGGGTTTTCCAAATAGAGCACGCGCCTTTGATTGGTATTCGCCGTGGTAGAACACGGCGAGCCGTTGCAGGTTCCAGGGATGTAGACGGCAGGATCTTGCTCGGTGGCGGTCCAGACGTGCGTCGACTTGTCACCCAGGTAAGTTGCCGAAACCATCCAGTTACCGCCGAGTTGGCGCTGGTAAGCTAAGTTCCATTGTGCCATCTGGATGGGAACCCAATCCAGCGGCTGGTTCAGGTATACCCCCTCGGAAGGGAAGGCCTGATTCTTGCTTGGAGGGAAAGGCACCGGAAAGGGATTGCCGCCGGGGTAGCTCGCGTAGGGATTCGCGAGGCCGCCCGATGGAGATGTCAGGCTAAATGTATTTGCCCAGGGTGCAGCGTTAGCATACGAGACTCCCATGTAGATATACGGCAAGTCCGAAAACAATCCCAAACCCGCCCGGAGCTCCTGGCGTCCGCTGCCCGAGGGGTCCCAAATTAATCCTACGCGCGGTTCAAAAAGGGCGAGCTTGTTATACTCATAACCGGCAGGAATCCCCGGATCGCCCACGAACAACAGACCGTTCGGCGCATTGACGTATTGGCTCGTATGCACGCCTGCGGCAAAGGCGGACGCGCTGAAGTAGCTTCCCCGCCCGAAGACGTCGGTTACGGGCAGGAACGGTTCCCAGCGCAATCCCGCGTTGATACTCAGCCGGGAGTTCACCTTCATGTTGTCCTCGACATAAGCTGCCAGATAGTTCTGGCGCGGGTTGAAATCCTGAGGCATTCCCTGGATGAAAGAGCTCGGAACACCCAGCATGAAGTCGAGGACTGGGTCGCCGGAGAGTTGACCGCTGAACGTGAAGGTACCGTTTCCGTTAAATATATTGACCTCGTTCAGTTGATTGTGGACCCACTCACCCCCGAATGATAGGTGATGTCGGCCGCGCATCATATCGGCGTCGTCCGCCACTTGAAACGAGTTATCGGCGAAGACAGCGGGAGCACAAGTGCCGCACCCCGCGCTGAAGGCGCCGCTAACGGTAAGAGTGATGTCGTTAGGTACCAGTTGGAAAATATTTATGCCCACGCTCTGCGGACCGATCATATCGGACGTCGTCCCGCGGTGGATCCCCTTTCGGGTCCAGGTGAGATGGGCGGAGTTGACCATCTTAGCGCCAATCGAATACGTATCTCCCAGCACGATCGACTGGCTACGGTCACTCACGCCCGCCCGCGTGCTCAACAGCAGGTCGCCACCGAACTCTGGAGGATTAGTATAGTCAACCCTATAGTAGCGGCCGAACAATTGGTGCTTCGCACTGACGTTCCAGTCGGCGCGGCCGATATACTGCTCCTCATTTACAGGACTGGGTATCGCGTAGACAAGCTTGCCGCAGGTATTGGTTGCGACGGGCACGTACTTCAGTAAGGCCAGCGCCTGCTTGCTGAAAAGCGACGTGGGGATTTGATAGCCGGTAAAGGCCGGGCCGCCCGATATGGGATCCGTGATGGTGCGGGCCTTGCCGCTCGACTGGCAGGAGGCCCCATCGAAGGCGCTGAAATCTCCATTGAGCATGGCTTGGGTGGGAACATAGCTGATGGTTGTGGAGGGCGCAGTTCGCTGCCTCAAGCCCTGATATCCGAAGAAGCCGAAGAGCTTGTCCTTGCGCAGCGGGCCGCCCACCGTACCGCCGAACTCATTCCGTCTCAGGGTGTCCTGCTTGGCCGCAAAAAAATCACGGGCGTCGACGTCCCCGTTGCGGACAAATTCATACAGATCCCCGTGGATTTGATTGGTGCCAGACTTGGTGACCACATTGACCACGGCGCCCGGATGTAAGCCGTACCGCGCCGAGAGACCGCTCGTCTGCACGCTGAATTCCTGAATCGCGTCGGGAAATGGAAAGGGCATGTTGACGTTGGTGAACGCGTCGTTGTTGTCGCCGCCGTCCATCACATAGTTGGTCCCAACAACCTGTCCTCCGGCAACGGAAATGGTTGCGGCAGCCGGATAATTTTTGCTGCTCACCAGGGCGGAGTTTTGCGTGTTATACGATGCGCCCGACAGCGTAACGAGCTGTGTCGCCTGCCGCCCGTAGGGCCCGTTGAGCGGCAGTTCGAGAATCTGCGTTTGGTTGATGACCTGCGCAACGGAGGTCGACTGCGTCTGCACCATGCTCGCGTTCGCGCTTACCTTCACCTGCTGGGTCACCTGTCCGACGTGTAGCGTCACATTTATTGCGATGTTATTGCTGACCTGGAGCAGAATCCCGGTCTGCACGTAGGTGGAAAATCCGCTGGCTGCCACCTCCAGGCGATAAGGCCCTACAGGGAGGTTCAGCAAAGCGTAGGTTCCATTTGAAGTGCTCAGGGTGGTACGGATCAGACCCGTGTTCGTTTGGGTCGCCGTGACCCTGGCCCCCGGCACGACGGCGCCGCTGGGATCCGCGACGACACCGGAGATCTGGGCGCTGGCAATCTCTTGGGCGAACAATCGTCCTGGTCCGCCCAGCACCGCGAAAATCAGTAAAACTGCCCCCAAAAAGTTTCCTCTCACTCTCAACCGCAGTGGACTCATGATATTCTCCTTCTCTACCGTGGCCGATGTTCATACACGCCCTGACCAGCAACAAGGCAAAAATGCCAATTTCCTAATGTTTCATCTAGTGAAACTCTCTTGCTGAGTACTATCTCTGTATCCTGCTGATTTTAATTGATATCCCTTTTCCGTTCGGCTATAAGTCTACCGAGAAGGGTTTTGCATTATGGTTCACGGGGTGAAACAAAACCGCTCATCACACGGGAACAGGCGAACCTATAAGGTTGAGGCGGTCTCCAGGGCCTGCAAGATCTTGCAAGCCTTCCGCCACGAAAGCGAAACTCTGCGCCTTCGGGATCTCGTGGCCCGCTGCAATCTGAACAAGACCACCGTTTTCCGCATCCTTCGCACGATGCAAAACGCGGGCTTGATCGAGCCCTTTGGGTCGGATCGTTATCGCAGCCGAGTCAGGCTGCTCAGCCGCCAAAAATTCCGGTTAGGATTTGCGAATTCGGCGCGCAACAGCTTTTTCACCCAAGATGTGGCGCAAAGCCTGCGGATTAGCGCCGCGCTCGAGGGCTTCGACCTTCTGGAATTTAGTAACAAGTGCAGCGCCAAAATCGCTGTCCAGAATGCTGAAATGATGATCAAATCACGCGTGGATCTGGCCATCGAATATCAATACCATCAGGAGGTCGCCGAGACGATCTCCGCAATGTTCCAGGGGGCAGGGATTCCCTTGGTGGCCATTACCGTTCCTCATCCAGGGGCGGTCTTCTATGGGCCCAACGGGTACGAAGTGGGCCGGACCGCGGGGAAGGCCCTGGGGCTGTGGGCCAAACAGCATTGGAATTCCGTAGTGGACCAAGCACTCTTCCTAGAGGTTTCTATGGGTGGACCGGTGCTTCATTCCCGTTTGGCAGGCGTGGCGGTGGGCATCCATGAGGTCTTGGAAGGTTTCACGGACGCGCAGTTTGCCCATCTCAATGGCCGAGGCGAATTTACTCACAGTTTGGAGGTGGTCCGCCATTACCTTCGGCATAGCCGAGCCCGGCACGTGTTAATCTCCTCGCCCTTCGATGGCAGCGTGCTCGGCGCGCTTCGGGCATTTGAAGAGGCGGGCCGGTCGTCGGATTGTATTGCCGTGGGACAGGGCGGCACCCTCGATGCCCGAAAAGAACTCCGCCGACCGGATACGCGCATGATCGGAACGGTTGCGCTCTTTCCTGAGACGTATGGACCCGGTTTAATTCGCGCGGCAGTCGACATCTTGAAATATCATCAACCTCCTTCCGCTATTCTCGTGAAGCATAGCTTGTTGACACCGCAGAATGTGGACCCATACTACCCCAACGACCTCCTGTTCGACACCGACGATGTGGAGACGGTCCTCATGCGTTCCCCTTAAGAGAGACGTTTCCATTGCATTCATTTGATGAATACGTCGCTAAGAAGGCAAAGCTACGGCAGCAACGTGAGGGGTCGCCATCTCTGAAGTGGCGATGCCTTGTTAACCCATTTCTTGTAGACTTCTACCTTCCCCCTGTTATGGGGAGATCGGAGACCATCATGAAGATCGCCGGCAGGATTCTTGCGCTTGCGGTGTGCGCCGCCGGGCTGCTGGCCCAACGCCCATGGCAACAGATCAGCCTCCCTTCCGTCAACGAGGCGGCCGCCAATTTCCGCACGCCCCCGCGTGAATACGGCGCCATCCACTGGGCGATCTGGGGAAACGAATTGACCCAGACACGCATCGTGCAGGAAGAATCTAGTCCAGCAGACTGCGCAATTCCCTGCGCCGCTTGATTTCAGCCTCATTTTTTGATAAGTTTGATGGGTGGGGAGGGCAGGGAATTACCCCTAACAGAAGCCCCAGGAGGAGTTTACATGCCGATCGAGCTCACATCTAAGGCCGTGTCCAAGGTTAAGGAGATCATGTCCCAGCAGGAGCCCCAGCCGCTCGGGTTGCGCGTCGGGGTGGCCGGAGGCGGCTGCTCCGGGTTTTCGTACCAAATGAACTTCGAAAGCCAGAGCAACCCCATCGACAAAGTGTACGAATTCGATGGTCTGAAAGTCTTTATCGATCAGGCCTCACTCATGTACCTGAACGGGACGAAGATCGATTACGTGGAAACCTTGGAAGGCGCAGGCTTCAAATTTGAGAACCCAAACGTGAAGACGACCTGCGGTTGCGGCAGTTCCTTCAGCGTGTAAGCTCGAAAGCCGCCCCGATGAATCGGGGCGCTACCGGCAGTTTTGCTGACCCCCGGTGCGCTCGCAAGGCGTCCGGGGGTTTTGCTTTTTTTGGAACGGCACTAATTGAACATGGCTCGGAGGCGGCGGATGCCAGTAATGGCGAGAGTGTATTGGGGGTCAATTTCCACGGCCGTCTGGTAAGAGGAAAGGGCGCGAGCGAAGTTGTGCTTGAACTCCCACACCCGGCCCAGGTTGAAGTGGGGGAAAGCCGGGTTGTCATAACGCATAGCACGCGTGGCCATTTCCAGCCACGGAACGGCTTCGTCGATTTGGCCTTTTTCGATCAGGTAAGCGCCGATATCGTTGTAGGGGTTACCGAAGTCCGGGTCAATTTCGATGGCGCGTTGGCACTCGGCGATGGCAGCATCGTAGTCGCCCATGAAGCTGTAAGTCCACCCGAGAAAAGTGTACGCTTCCGCGGTCGGATAGGTTTCAATGGACTGGAGATAAAGTTCCACCGCCTCGTGCAGCTCACCCTTCATCTGGTGACGGTAGGCATCGCGGAAGATCTCGATGGCGAGATTGAGCGGTTCGTCTTCGGCCATGACCCTGCCCCCGAGGGTTTTCGACAACCGGCGCGAAAGGTTCGCTATAATTATAACTGGAAGGCCAGCCTATTGCTCGAACTTTTGGCAGGTTGGGGAAGAAGCCTCCGAACGGGGACGCTTTTGGGGAGCTGCGGGAAGGGCGGGGCTGAAGCCCCGCCCTTCCAAACCTGTCATGAGAAATCTGAACTAAGGTTCCTCAGCAAAATTTGTGGGTCCATTCCGGCTCCGGTAACGCGCCAAGGGTATGGTAGAGCGCCACTTCTACCGCTTCGAAGGTCCGAAAGCCATACGCTTTTCTGAGGGTCAATTTC
>JBEKAD010000001.1:0-26551 GCA_050018435.1 Terriglobia bacterium | reverse complement strand
CAAGCGCCGAACCGGGCGCTGACGGCCTTGGGGGAAGACCCGGAGGAGTACGCCGGGCTCATGAATTCCCTGGAGAACAATTTGGTGGAAGGCTTGGAAGACGAGTTGAAGCAGCGCATCGGCCACGCCTTCTGGCGGATGAGGCGCGCCGAACGCGTGCAGGACGGCCTCGCCCTGAAGCGCATCAAAACCGCGCATGAAATTCACAAAATTGCCACTCAGCCCCAGCTCCTTCGAGCCCATCAAAACCTGGAGCGCTACGAGCAGATGGCCACCGCGCTGAGGCGCCGCGGTCACGGTCCCACTCCCGCCGAAATCCAGGCTTTTGTGAGACACTTTGACGATGACCCCTCGGAGGAGATGAAGGAATTCTTCGTTCTCCTCAAATCCCTGGATAAGCTGGAAGAAGGCCCGGAACGGAAGGCCGCGCTCCGCAAGGCCCGGGCGCAAGTGTGTGAGCTGGAGGAAAGGTACCGAAGGGTCTGCGTAAAGTTCGCAGAGCAACTCGACGAAATGCAATCACCGGAGGACCTCGCGGCGCTGACGGCTCCCCAGGACGAAAAATCGCTGCTCATGCAAAGGATGGAAGATTCCAGCCTGCGCCAGTTGTGGCGGCTCACCAATATGCTATTCAGGGTCCGAAACGGGGCGCTGACCCCTAGAGATGTTAAAAATGAAGATCGACCCGGGTATGCGTATGAAAACAAAGGCGACGATGACAAAATGTCTGGTGAAAAACACGGCTTTTTACACGAAAATGCAGCAATTGAGGGATAATCGACAACAATCGACATGACTTTTTGGCCGAAATGCACGGATTACGCGATAAATGGGGGTGAAGTTGCCCGACCTTTAGAGGCTCCCCCTTCACTTCGTTCAGGGCAAGCTCTGAGCACCGCGAATGGGTCGGCGCTACAATAATGGTCGCGGTTTGAAACGATGTTATAGAAAAAATGGAAATCTGCGGGAGACAAAAAGAGGAAGACGCGCCAGCAAGGCGAAGTCGCAACAGGTCAGGCAGCGCTGCGCCTCGAATGCACGCTGGCGCGTCCATCCGAACATCGTGCGGCCGCGCGCGGCTATTGATAGTACTCAGCGTTCTTTGCCGTAGACCCTGCGAAATTCTCCGGCAGCTCGGCCTCGGCGAAAATCGCGTTTGCCTCGCAAACCGGAACGCAGGCGCCACAGTCAATGCAATTTACGGGGTCGACATAGAGTTGCGTGACTTCGGCAAATTTGGGTTCATCCTTCCGCGGATGAATGCAATCAACCGGGCAAACGTCGATGCATTTCTCATCCTTTGTACAACTTTCGACGATTACGAATGCCATGAATCATTTCTCCTCTGATGAATTTGCAAAATTCCCCGCCCCGCACAGGAGGGGCGCGCCTGGCGGAGCGATCCGCGTCGCCACGTCCAAAAGGCGGGCAAATAGGATGTGCAATTCATGCGCCAAATGCCGTGTGCTTTTTGTCGCTTGCCGTGAACGGAATAGCGATTCGGAACTCGCAAGCTGGATTGAAAGACCCAACAAAGGGGGCAAATTGCCCACCCCCGACTTAGGTCTTAGCCAACTTGGCCCCTACATTCCTGCCGCAGAAGTTGATTCAACTGGTAGAATAGGTCACGGAGCCTTGCCGCCCTTCACGGCGGCGGTAGTGCCGTTCCAGCCTTCTGGGGCTATGGATTTCGGCCCAGGAAGTACGGATCTTCAGGCCGCTGCCGACCGACTCGTGTTGGGCCATCAAGTTGGAACGGCACTAGAGTGCAGGCGCCGGGAGCAGGGGGGGCTTCTCCGCCTAAACATCCGTTTGTGTGCGGTGGGGGCGATTGGCCCTTCCGGGCAAGCGCGCAAAATCGCCGACGATGCCCGAACGCAACACCGCGTCCCAGGAGGCAGGGTTGCCGCGGAGCCGCGCTCCGCACGGACCGCCATGGGAAAAACTGACTCACATTCACGCGACTCGCAACCACCCGATTCGTCCATGAAGAACTGGAAAACCGAGGTGCTGCTTCCCGGCAGTTGGCGAGGCGCCACCTGCACGCTGCTCTCGCGGGGCCACCATCACATCCTCGTTGATACCGGGATGCCGCACGAGGCCCATCGCCTTCTCCAGGCCCTGGAAAGACGGGGCCTTCACCCCAGAGATATCCGAATGATTATCAATACGCACTTCCATGTTGACCATATTCTGAACAACTGCCTGTTCCCGGAAAGCGAAATCTACGGGTCGCAGCAGTGCCATGACTGGTGCTGCGCGGCTTACGCCGATCTTCTCGATGAGCAGAATTGGGAGAAGCTAAGCCTGAAGTACTATCCGGAATCGCCGGATTATGAAAGGACCTCGGAGTTGATGGGCGCCCTGCGGCGGTTCGCTTTGCGCTGGTGGGACCGCAAACGCCTGGGCGACCCCTCGCGCTTTCGCTGGATTGAAACCCACCCCTTACCGGACGACTTGGAATTCCTGGTGACCAACGGCCACGTCCCGGGCCACGTCTCCGTGATTGTCCATGATGGCGATCAGCCAATCGTTATTGCTGGGGACGCCGTGCTGACCCGCGAGCACGATGAGAATGTTTTCACGATGATCCCGCACAATCGGGAGCAGTCCCAGCACGACCGGGCCCGCATTCTGGCTATGATGGGACGCATCCTTCCCGGGCACGACGATGAGTTTTCCAACGGCAGCGGGGGGACCCCAACGCCATCGTGAGCCCCGGAGGTGGGTTTTGCCATGGCCCGCACGGGATTTGGAGACAGAGATTTCGTTGCCCGCCACTTGGCATGAAACGTGCCTAAAATGTCACCGGGCAGCGCATTCGCGGCGGGATGTTTTGCCGAAAAAGGCCATCAGCAAAAGGCTTGACTTTGGCGGGTTAGGTGACTAGAATAGTAGCGACCGGACGGGAGAGCAAAGAACCAGAAATTATACGTTATCAGCATCTTACGGTCAGATGCCCTCATTAGGGGAGATCCCCGTGGCCTCAAGTCCTCCACGCCGGAAGGTTCTGATTATTGAGGATGAACCCTCGATTCGGAATGTCCTCTACGTGCTGCTGGCGGGGGTCGGTTGCGATGGTGACGTTGCCCATGACACTAACCAAGCGCTGTCGATGATTCGCCAAGATCAATTTGACGCGGTTCTGCTCGACCTCCGTTCCGCCCACCTTTCGCAAATGGTCTCCGCCATCACCGAACTCCGGCCCAGCCTGGTGGGACGCGTTCTGGTGATCACCGGCGAAGTCTCGGACCTCGCCACCCTCGAGATGCTCGAGCGCTTAGCCGTGCCGCACGTTCCGCGCAGTCGCGTCACCTCGGAGCTTTGGGGGCATTTGCGCGCTCTGCTCGGCTTCGCGCGTTGATGAGCGGATTCACCCACCCCATGAATCGTCACCACCGCACCGTGTGGACATAGTCTGCCAACGCTTCCCGCCAATGCCGCGGAAGCGCGAAGCCGGCATGCCCTAAGGCTTTCATTTCCATCACCGCGTATTTCAACCTGGGAGCTCGCCGCTGCATCAACGTGTCGGGAACACCGATGACTTTTGCCGGATCGAGCCCGGCCAGCTCGACCGCCGTGCGGGCCAACTCGAACCGCGTACACGCTCCCTGATTGGCCAGGTGATAGAGGCCGTAGCGGCCGGCTTCCGCGACCTCCATGATTTTCAGCCCGGCATCCACGGTGTGAGTGGCACAACCCAACTGATCGCTGGCGACTTTATACTCCTCACCCGCCGCAACCTTGCGCAGGCCCTTTTCCACAAAGTTGATCTTTCCCGGGCCAAACAACACGGAGACGCGAAAGATCCAGTACCGTTCCAGGGTTTTCACCGCCTGCTCGGCTTGCAACTTGGTTCGCCCGTAGACGGTGATGGGCGCGGTCGGATCGGTCTCTACATAGGGCGTCACCTTCCTGCCATCGAAGACCGCATCCGTGGAAATGTGGGCGAGGCTCGCTCCTACACGGCGGGCGGCGTCCGCCACGTTACAAGTGCCTTGGTAATTCACCCGCAGGGCATGGGCGGGATCCGCCTCACAGAGATCAAGGTCAGGAATGCCGGCAGGATGCACGACCAAGTCCGGGCGGAGACGCTCCAGGGCCGCGCCGATGGCCTCCGCATCGGTGATGTCGGCCTCGGCACGGGTCAAGGGAAAGACCTCATGCCGGGTGGAAAACGCCGCGACCAGCCCATGCCCGAACAATCCTGCTGCACCGGTGATGGCAACTCGCATAATTCGAAACTCGAAACCCGAAGCTCGAAACTCGTTGTGAGTTTCGAGTTTCGATCGTTCGATTACCTTTCCCGCGCGACGATTCCCGGCGTATTGTACAGCCGAATCAACGTATTCAGATCCCGTTGGCTGGGCTTGCTGACGAGTGTCTTCCAAGCAAACGGATAGGCAATTCCCGGAACTCTTACTTGGCGGTTCTTCTCCTGGACTTGCCAGTACATGATGTCTCCCTTGGATAAGCTGTGCCCTTTGATGCCGAGAGCGTGCCCCAATTCGTGCAGGACGATGGCGCGCATTTCGTCCTTGGTCCATCGGTGGGAGAGATCCACGGAAATGAAAGCCACTTTGCGGCCGGTCAGTTCGTTTCCCACGCGGCGAAATTGCACCCAATCCATTTCCTCTCCCACCGCACCGCCCTCCATGGTCTGATCAGCCTCCCAATTGAAGCGAATATCCGCTTCCTCGGGTTCCGCGGTCAGTTCCAGAGGAAGCATCTCCTTCCAAATGCTGAACGCCTCGCGTGCTCCTTGCGCCCAATTGGCGTTGGGCACATTTCCTATCGAAACCTTAATGGGAAACGAGTTCCATCTCTCGGATTCCGAGCTTTCCGCGATCTCCCCGTAATAGTCCGATGCGGACGGAACGTAGCGCAAGGGTTGCAGGGCGTCGGGATATACCGGCAGCATTCCCAGGATTTGGATTCGGGCGTTGGCTTGACCCACTTGATACTTGAAGTCCGGGGAGCTGGCGGCGAGGTCAGCGAACCGGCGCCAATCCGCACTTGCCTTCTGCCGATCCACCATCTCATCTGCCAGGGCGCAATTGTAATAAGCCTCCATGAATTGGGGGTCCTGCTCAATGGCGCGACCGTACGCCGCCGCCGCGTCGGCAAACCGGTCCTGGTCGAAGAACTCGTTGCCTTGCCGGTAGCTTGCCTTCGCCGCTTCCCGGTCCGCCGCCAGCGCGGGGGCGGCCAACAGCAAAATTGCCAAAACAAGAATCACGGCGCGCATGGGCAATCACCTCCACTCGTTTGGTTAGGTGACATCATAATGGCACGCGGGCGTCCGTTCCAGAGATAAGTTGTCAGTGATCAGGTGTCGGGTGTCAGGTGTCGGGTGTCAGGTGCCAGGTGCCAGGTGTCAGTTTTGCGTTTTGCATTTTGCGCTTTGCATTTTGACTTGTTCTGGAATGAAACAAACATCCTGAAGCCTTGATTCAGGACGGGAGGCCATCCGACAGCGCCGATTTTCGCAGCAGAAGAATCAATCCGCGTAGGGGCTGGCGCGCCCGCCGGTGAGGATGCGCAAATAAGTTCCAACTTGGGCGCGGTGGTGAATATGATGTTCGATGATACGGAAGAGCATGAGGCCAGCGGGCCGGCGCGTGCGGAACTGGGGGTTCTCGCGGATTTCTCCCCAGCGCTTGAGCGGGAAGGCATGCGCGGCGCGCAGGGTTTCATGGTGCACGCGCCGCATTTCCCGCAACTCATCATCCAGTGATTTCACTTCGCCCAGAGTCGCCAGGAGGCCTTGGGGAATACGCGTCTCGTAGTAACTCCAATCGCTATCAATCGCAATGCGGCGAGTTCCCTCCTCGGACCGCCAGACGTGCCGCGCCATCTGCCCCAGTGAGAGTGTGCCCTCCGCCGGGCGCCAATCCAGGCGTTCGCGCGGAATCTTCTCATAGACGGAGAGCGTTCCCTCGTGCTCGCTGGCTTTTTGCGTGAGGAAGAGTTCCTTCAGGTCCATGGTAATTCTCCGGGTGATTCCCCTCCTTGATAAGGAGGGGGCAGGGGGTGGTTGACTTGCTCCATTTTTCCCATACCCCACCACCCCCTAACCCCCTCCTCAGCCGAGGAGGGGAGCCATTTTCACGGCAGCTTCCATGAGCCTTCGGCTCGCCACGAAAGATGAAAATGCTCCAGGCGATTCCCTTCCTTGTTTAGGAGAGCTTTTTCAACTCCGCCAGAATCTCCCCATTGTCCGGCTGTTCCCTCAGCTCGTAGATCTTCGACCACGCAATTTTACCGGCCTTATCAACAATGAAAATGGCTCGATCGTTGATAAACGGGATGGGGTGTTTGGTAGGAGGGAAAACCCCGTAGGCGGTCGCCACTTCGGCGTAAGGCCAGCGATCCGTGGCCAGGGGAAACTTCAGCCCGCCCAGATGTTTCTGGAAGGCCATGTGGGCAAAAACCGAGTCAGTGCAAATGCCCACGACTTCGGTATTCAGACCCGTAAACTTGGCGAGGTCCGCCTGGAATGACCCCAACTCGCTCTGGCAAACCGGGGTGAAATCGAGCGGATAGAAGGCCAGGACAACGTTCTTGCCGCGGTGAGCAGAAAGCTCAAACTCGCCTTGTGACTCTCCGGTCGCGCAGCTCAGTTTGAAGTCCGGCGCCGGATCCCCTACTTTTAGTGCCATACCAACCTCCCTGGTTCAGCCTGAATTCGGTGGCCCGCCCTGGGTGGGTCCGGACGGGCAGAATTCGTTCGTGTCCTGTGATCACCCCAATGTGTGAAATGGAATTCTACCCGAGGGAACCGACAAAAGGAAGTGCGACGCGGGGTGGTGTCGTAAATCTGGTGGTTGACCTGCTCGATTTGTCCCGTACCCATCACCCCCCAACCCCCTCCTCAGCCGAGGAGGGGAGTAATTATCACGACGCGTGACGAAGTTGCACAACGCTCCCCTCCTTGATAAGGAGGGGCAGGGGGTGGTTGATACCAATCCGAGTGGCGCTCTCCTCCCCAGAAGGGTAGCGCGGACCTGTTTTGTAGGTCCGCGGCTTTTCCTGGCCCATAGGGGACGAGCCGCGGACCTACAAAACAGGTCCGCGCTACACCTGCTTCAATTTAAATCCCGCCGTAAAGGCTCCCGTGCTCGTCGCCGGCGTTCAGAATGAACAGCTCGGGGTCCTTCACGGTCACTCGGCTATAAGGCGCCACGGAGTGGGTCAGCCACACGTTCCCGCCAATCACGCTGTGATGGCCAATACGGGTGTTACCCCCCAGAATGGTGGCGTTGGGGTACACGGTGACGTGGTCCTCGAGCTCCGGGTGCCGTTTGTTTTCCTGCCCACGGCGCAGTTGGCCATCCTCATCCTTGCTGAGTGGGTTGAAGGCTCCCAGCGTGACGCCGTGGTAAAGCGTCACCTTGTTTCCGATAATAGAAGTTTCACCAATTACCACGCCTGTGCCGTGATCGACAAAAAACGATTCACCAATGGAGGCACCGGGATGAATGTCAATGCCCGTGTGGCTGTGCGCAATCTCCGTCATCATGCGGGGGATGAACGGCACCTCGAGAAGGTACAAGCGGTGGGCAAGACGCTGCACGGTGACGGCTTCGATGTACGGGTAAGCCAGCAGGATTTCCTCGACGCTCCCTGCGGCCGGGTCGTTGTGGTAGGCCGCTTCGATGTCGGTGGCCAGCAGGCGCGCCAAGTCCGGAAACTGCCCGAACAAGTTCTTATAGACCTCTTCCGCGTAATCCTCAAGGTCTGTGGGCGTCGGTTTACCGCTGCGGCGGCACTCAAAACGCACGGCGCTGCAAATCTGGTTCGAGAGCAGGCTCTGAATCTCCATCCGTGGGAGGCAGGCGCGCGTGCCGGGAACCTCTCGTTCGCCGCCAAGGTAGTAAAGGGGAAAAAGCACTTCCAGGTATCGACGGCAAAGGGTGGCCACCGCCTCACGCCTCGGCAAATTGAGATCGCTGCGCTCGTCCCCCGCCAGTTGCGCGTCCACATCCGCGCGAAACTCCTGTGCGAGACACTTCATATCATCGGCACTCATACTCGAACCTCCCAGAATAGGTGTCAGGTGCCAGGTGTCAGGTGTCAGTGAAAACCCAAGACCTAACTGACACCTGTTCTATGTGCAAGGTGCCAGCAAAACCGTAACACCTGATATCTGTTCTAGGTTCCAGGTGTCAGGTGTCACTGAAAACCTAACACCTAACACCTGGCACCTGACACCTAGCACCTGACACCTTCTAGCCAATCCCCTCGAATAGCACCGTGGAAATGTACCGCTCGCCGGAATCCGGCAAAACCACAACAATTGTCTTGCCGGCAAATTCCGGTTGCTGGGCCAAACGGACGGCCACGGCCGCCGCGGCTCCGCACGAAATGCCGCTCAGAATGCCTTCCTCGCGCGTCAGACGCCGGGCGAATTCAACCGACTCTTCGTTCCACACCTGTTCGACGCGATCGACCAGCGACAGGTCAAGGGTTTTCGGGATGATTCCAGCGCCGATACCCTGGATTTTGTGCGGCGAGGGCTTCAGCGGCAATCCCTGCTGGTGCTGAGTGATGACGGGGCTGGCCGAAGGCTCAACACCGACGGAGAGAATTTTCTTGCCCTTGGTGTTTTTGATGAAGCGCGAAACGCCCGTAATCGTGCCGCCCGTGCCGATGCCGGAAACCAGCACATCAATGGCGCCGTCGGTGTCATTCCAGATTTCCGGGCCGGTGGTTTTCTCATGGATCGCGGGGTTCGCAGGATTCTCAAACTGCTGCGGAAGGAAGTAGTGCTGGGGATCGGATTGGGCAATCTCCGTGGCGCGCCGGATGGCGCCGGGCATGCCTTCCGGTCCGGGTGTCAGCACCAACTTCGCTCCGAAGGCCGCCAACACGCGCCGGCGCTCCAGCGACATGGTTTCCGGCATGGTGAGGGTCAGGCTGTAACCGCGCGCCGCGGCCACAAAGGCGAGGGCAATCCCCGTGTTGCCGCTGGTGGGCTCGATGATTTCCACGCCGGGCTTCAACACGCCCCGCTGCTCGGCGTCCCACACCATGGCCGCACCGATGCGGTCTTTCACGGAGTATGCCGGGCTACGGCCTTCGACCTTGGCCAGCACGGTAGCTGACGTTCCCGCGGCCAACCGGTTCAGGCGCACCAACGGGGTTCTGCCAATACTGGCGGCGTTGTCTCGAAAGATATTTGCCATGAATTCTCCTTTGATCTGGGTTTGTAAATATCCATCCTCCCAACCCGGATTTCTCGCCACCGGTTTGGCAAGGCGGGGCTTCACGGGCGGCGAAAAAACGCGCCAGCACTGTTCATCCCTGATCCCCGCCGGGGATCCATAAAGTCGCCGGGGGCGTTGCCCCCTAACATGGTGATGAAAAACGCCGAAAGGGGGCCTTTTCGACTCTGGTCATCGCGCGCAAGCCCTTTGTTATCAGTCTAGGCTATCGTGCTCATCAACCCCAAAAGACTTTTTCATCAGCCTGCTGGGAGCCTGTCGGAGATGGATTTCGTTGTACGTAGAATCAACAACTTAGCGAGATTCAAGTCTCTGTAAGTTATTGATGCTTCGTTGCGAGACTGTTATTCCCGACACACTCCCAGGGTTGCGATCCGAGCAGCATTAATCTCTTTTGCCCCAACTATTTCGATGCAATGCGAAGCCGAAAGATTCGGCGTCATTTGCGATTTGAGATTTGCGATTGAAACCGATGATCGAGACTCGCAAGAATCGCTCAATCATCAATCACCAATCGCAATTCCCAAATGACCAATCACCAATCACAAATCACCAATCACCAATGATTCTGCCCCAAAGGCTGACCGATCCTCGGCCAAAACCCAGCTCGTCAAGTCTTTTGGAACGCCCCGTTCAACGGCAATAATAACATAAGAGTACCAGGGCCAGGCGTGGTCGCGATCATAATCCGAAGGCTTAGATGAATGGTCAGGATGGGAGTGATAATAGCCCAGCACCTCAAGCCCGCCCGCGCGCGCACCCTTTTCCACGCGCAATTGGTCGAGTGGATCGATCAGGAAACGGTTCTTCTCCGTTTCCCTGCCCGGGTCGTCCAGGGGCAAAAGCTCCTGCGCGCGGCTCGGATCGTGCCGCAAGTTCGTGAGCGGCACCACCTCCGTCACCTGCTTCGCATCATCCTCCGCCTTCCCCAACAACACCCCGCAACACTCGCGGGGATAGTCCCGCGCGGCGTGCTGGCGGATGGACTCCAATTGCAGTTTGTTTAGTCGGAGAGGCATAGCCTTATCGGGTCATCTGGCCATCGGGCCATCGGGTCATTGAATCATCGGGTCATTGGGTCATTGAGTCATCGGGTTATTGCGTCATCGAGCTGTCATCCTAAGCGAAGGACCCCTGCATTTCAATTTTCAAGCAAATACTCCTGTTTTCGTTTCGGTGCGCGAGAGAAACAAACTACTGGGGTTCTTCGCCCAAAAAGCGGGCTAAGAATGACAGCTCAATGGCCCGATGAACCGATGACCCGATGGCCCGATGAACCGATTCCTTAGGTCCCTTCGTCCCAGAATCTCTCGCTCAAATACTTGTCACCGCTGTCGGGGAGAATCGTCACCACCACGCCGCCCGTCAACTCGTTCACAACTTTCAGCGCCGCCACCATTGCCGCGCCGGCGGAGACACCGACGAGCAGGCCTTCCTCGCGCGCCAGTCGCAGGGTCATGAGATGCGCATCTTCCGTCGACATTTCCAGGTTTTCGTCGGCCACGCTCGGCTCGCAAATCCCCGGCTTGATGCCGGTGGGCATGTGCGTCAGACGTACAAGTAACGTGTTGCCAATCAGGTCCGGCAGGTTCGCTGGCTCGGGGAGTATCTTGGAGTTTTGAATGGTTGCCGCCCTTGCGTTTTCTGCCATCACTGCAATAGACTTCTTATTCTAGGGGCAGGTTCCGAATTGTGTCAACGGGCGGCCTTGAGACGATGGCAAAGGCCCGGACAGCGGAATCTGATCGGCCAATCAATTCAAAAGGCACATAGGAAGCACTTATGGCAACTGAAACCGCAGCGGCGCAAAACATCCCAAAACAATTTGAGCAGGCAGGCTTCGCGGTGGCCGACGCTCCACCCGGCAGGATCGAGCTGAAGAAGTCCGGTTGCGTGGCCTACTTGATAGGCCATAGAGGACGTTGGATGTACTCCGGCCCCCCCTGCTTCGTCGTCCATGGAATCAATTGTGAGCTGGAAGACCGCGGCTATCAAAAGTTCTGGTACTCAAAGTCTGACGGCAAGCGTTTCCCCATCTGTAAAGTCGATCTGGAAGTCCTCCACCGCTTCGACGAGGAAGTGCGCTATATCCTGGGGTTAAAGAGCCTTTACAACGAATCCCTGGGAACTACAAACGCGCGGACCGTCTACGACCGCCTGACGGGGCGCCCTGACCGTTGAAGCGGACCCTTGAGACGTTTTACACCATCATTTCTCGTAGTTAATGAGACTTAATAATGGATATTAAGGGGTTGTAAAGGAAACTCTGCTGGAGAAGTGGCGGCCACCTTAGTGTCGCCGTAAGCCCTGAGGCTCGAGGCCCGACACGACCACTTCCCGATTAAATTGCGACAGCTTCCGTCGCAGCCCCAGGTTTTTCCAAAGTCGGTAGCAGTGCGGCTTCCGCGGGGCCTAACTTCCGCCCGATGATTCCACCACTACCGGAACCGGTCGTGGAGCGACAGGCGACGCAGGCTTGGGGGGTGCGGCCGTCGGCGTGAGCAAACTGGGCTTGTTTGCGCTGGCCGCGGAAGCAGGCGGATGCACCGCAGAGGTCGGTTGTGCGCCCACCACCGGTACGGGAGCTTCTCCGGGTCGCGCTGTTGCCACTTTCGGCGTCGAAACGGAACCCGCGGTCGTCGCAGGCCGCGACACGGCGGCAGGTCGGGCCACCGGCGGACCAAGGGCGGTCGAATCAGCGTGGCCGCCATCGCTGGGTCCCCTCGGTCGGGGCCCAGAAGGCCGCGCTGAGTACTCGAACCGTCGAGGGGCGCCTGGGTCGGGTCGCTGCGGACGCTGCACAGGCGGCACTACAGGCCGGAAAAGGATTTCGATCTGGACCTTTTCCAGATCGCCATCCTGTAACTCCTCGACTTGGCCAAATCCCTCCTGACGAATCGTCGCTTTGGTCTGCTCAAAGGCTTGGTACTGACGCTCGACGATTACCCTGCCCACGGAGCGCTCGCGCTTTTCGTCGCGCTCGATGCAAGTTTCGAGAGGCACATTGAAAAGCATCAGCGTGGCCGGGACTTGGTGCTTTCTTGCCAGGTCGAGCAACTCCTTCCGAGACTGAGGGGTCAGCGCCGTCGAGTCAACCACGCAGAGTCGGTTCACTGTAAGCCGCTGTTCTACAAGGAAATGCACCAACGCAAAGGCCTGTGCATTGAAGCGCTGGTCACGTTCGTCGTCGCAGACGTAGGCGCGCGCCCAATCCGAAGAAATGATCTGCGTGGGCCGAAAGTGCCGTATGGCAAAAGTGGATTTCCCGCAAGCCGCAGGGCCGCAAAGCACGACGATCGACGGCCTGAGGAGGCGGAGTGCCTTTCCACCGGCATTACCGTTGTCTGGAATATTTTCGGATTTCATAGGTAGTTGAGACGTCCTCCACACTCTTCGGGTTACGCATCTCCTACTGCGAGAAATGTAAAAGTGATTTTACGTTCGTGACAGTTATCTGAATGGGTACAACTCCCCTCTACGCTAGACTCCAGAAACGCGTGAATCGTTGCCCGCGGCAAGAAATCTCATCGGTGCGCGCGGTCTTTTCTGTCGAGTTCAGGTCCGCGGAGCTCTGCCGTTGTGCATGACACCCCATCAGTTGCACAATGCCAGATAGGATGACCATTCTCGCCTAAAGCCACGCTCGCCCCGGAGCAGTTCCTGGGGTATATTGGTAGAGGGCAGTGGACTTTTTTACCGCAACCAGAACAATCAAGCCGGAAGAACTCAACTTTCGCCAATCAACTGCACACAGGAGGGCGATAACGTGGCAGCGACTATAGTGGCTATGGTGGAAGACCTCTTCTTCCTGGCGAAAATTCGGGAAACGGCGAAAGCGGTCGGGGTTACCGTGGTTACGGGTGACGCGCGACGCGGCTCGGCTGCCATCGCTGAGGCCCAGCCGCAAGCCATCATTCTGGACCCCAATTTCCCCGGACTGCCCTCTCTAGATTGGATTCGAGCGCTCAAAGCTGACCCCACAACCCGCCCGATTCGTATCGTGGGGTTTGTCTCTCACGTCCAGGAGCAGCTAATCTCCGCAGCCCGGGACGCTGGGTGTGACTCGGTCATGTCCCGCTCGGCCTTCACGCAACAGCTCCCCAACCTCCTGCGGAGCCTGGTAAGTGAAGGTGAAAAAGATAGTTAGCACGATAGCTTTCAGTTTTCAGCAGTCAGTAATCCGTAGTCAGTTGTCGGTTTTCATTCGTCTCTTTTCAATTCTCTGTTTCTCTGCCTCGCCCCGGCGGGGACCGCCACCTCAGATTGACGGCAGGGAAGCGTTTTTCCGCAACCCGCAAAGCTCATCCCTTCCGACCGCCCGATGAGAACATCTCGGCTTGTTGCCAAATCCCGGTTAGAATGATGATTCCAGGTTTGGCTCCAACGTATTTCGCGAAAGGAGATTGCCCGACCGAAAGAGCGACCGTTGCGAATATTCCAGGAAGGGGAATAGCCCATGGGGATTCAAAAAATCCTGCCCCTCGAGCAGGCCTATCGAAAGGTCGACGAACTCAAAGGGCGGGGCCTGCGGGTGGTTCTTACCAACGGCTGCTTCGACCTGCTCCATCCCGGCCACACGCGCTTGTTTGCGGAGGCGCGCAAGCTGGGCGATGTTTTGATCGTTGCCATGAACAGCGATCACAGCGTCTGCGCCCTCAAGGGTAATAATCGGGCGCTTCAACCGGAAGCAGAGCGCGCGGAGATCCTCGCCGCCCTGGCTGCCGTGGACTATGTCACGATTTTCGACGACGCGTCGGTACTGGCGGTCGTGGCACGCATGTTGCCTGACGTTTTGGTCAAGGGCGGGCATTACACCCTCGATCAAATCGTCGGTCGCGACGAAGTGGAGGCCGCCGGCGGGCGAGTTGTTTCCATCCCGATCGTGCCCGGCTACTCCACCACCGCCATCATCGAGGCAGCGCGAAGAGCAGTAGGCAGTAAGCAGTGAGCAGTAAGCAGCAGGCAGAAAGCAGCCGGCGGTGACAAGAATCGGGTGCAAGGGGCCCGAAAGTGTAAGGTGCAAGGTGTAAATCACCAGCCCTTATGATTTACACTTTATACTTTACCCTTTAAATCCTTTACCCGTTATTCCATCACCGAATTAACCGGTCGCCCGATCAATTTGCTCGTTGCTGGGCGTATGTTCCTGTAATTCCATGGCCGATCTTCATTCCCTACTCCAGCCGCTTCTTGAGCATGCCAGCGTGCGCGCGGCAATTGCGGCGCTGTTCGAGCCTCCCGCACCGCCCCTTGCCATCTCCGGCCTTACGCCCACGGCCAAGGCGCTGGTGGTAGCAGCGCTGGCGCAGTGGATGAAGCGGCCAATGGTGGTTTTGACCCAGGACAATGAAGCTGCACAGAATTATCGGCAAACGACGGCGACATTTCTGGAATGGATGAAGCCCGGGGCCGGCAGCTCGGTCCAAATCTTGCCGGCGATGGACTGCTCACCCTACGAAGGCCGCTCGCCGCACGCGGAGATTCAGGAGCAGCGAGCCGTAACGCTTTGGAGCCTGGCGCGAGGCGGGGTGCGCGTGCTTTTCGCTCCCGTAGCCGCAGCTTTGGGGCGCTTCCGCGAAAGCGCCTTCTACTCCTCGCTCGCGCTCGAATTAAAAGTCGGTGACGAGCTGAATCTAGGCGACCTGGTGGAGCACCTGCGTAGCGTTGGGTACGAGCCCGCGGAGCCCGTCGCCGCCGTCGGCCAATACTCCGTGCGCGGCGGGATTGTGGACGTTTTCCCTCCCGAGGCCGAATGGCCCTTCCGCCTGGAATTCTTTGGCGACCAACTCGAATCCGTGCGGGAATTCGACCCGTCATCCCAGCGCTCGCGCAAACCCGTACCCCAAACGCTGCTCCTGCCGCTTTCGGAAGCGCAGCGTTCCCCGAAATTCTTCGAAAGGCTGGTGCGAGTGCTTACCTTGCGGGCCCGCGAGCACGCTCAATCGCGAGGTTCACGGCTGCCCGAGCGCGAACCCGAGTGGGCGGCGGAACATTCCAATACTTTTCCGGGTTGGGAGTTTTTCGTTCCGCTCGTCGAGCCGCACGCGCACACGCTGTTTTCCCTTCTGGAGAACCCGGTACTGGTTTGGGACGAACTCCTCGATCGCCGCGCCCAAATTTCGCGCACGATCGAGAGCCTGACGGCAAGCTTCGAGGAGATTCGCGACATCGTTCCCCCCCGCCCGGAACCCCGCGAAGCTTATCTGACCGAGGCGGAACTCCTTCAGGCGCTCGAGGGCGTTGCACAGATTTCGCTCAAAGAATTGGGCGTGGAAAACCTCGCGCCGCCCGCAGAAACTGGCTCGCAAGCGGTCGTTATCGACGGCGACTTATACTTTCCCCCCGAAGGCGCTGAGAGCAGTGACGAGTGGCGAGTGACAAGTGACGAGCGAGCAGTTCAAGCACCCGATCACCCGATCACCCGATCACCCGATTCCTCTGAGAGCAGTGACAAGTCGCAAGGGATGAGTGACGGGAAACAGCCAAAGTCCGAGGGCAGCGCGGCAGGCAGGGCGAGATCCCTCGCTGCTGCTCAGGATGACAGCGACTTCGAAAATCGCAAATCACAAATCACAAATCGCAAATGGCCCGATCACCCGATCACCCGATCACCCGATTCTTCCGAGTTCCCGCTCCTCACCCAACCTCCTCCCAAGTATCAAGGCAGGGTCAAGGATCTGGTGGAAGATTTGCGCGTTCGGGTGAAGCGGGGAGAGTCCGTCATTTTCGTCGTCCCCACCAGCGGCAAGGTGGATCGTCTGCGGGAGATCTTGAAGGACTACGAGATTCCCTACGATCGGGTGATCGAGAGATCGGGTGATCGGGTGAACGACCGAATCGGGTCATCGAACCATCGGGCCATCGAGTCATCTAAGAAACAAATCACTCAATCGCCCGATGGCCAGATGGCTCGATGGCCAGATCAGCCGATCACCCGATCACCCGATTCGTCCAGCGTGCTCATTGCGCGGGGGGAGATTCGCGAAGGGGTGGCCATTCCCGAACTGCGGCAATTGTGGCTGGCGGACGCGGACTTGTTCGGCGGTTTTGACTGGGCGGCGCGCGGGCGGCGCGAGCGTTCCGGGATCTCCAGCTTTATCTCCGACCTGAGCGATCTGAAAGTCGGCGACTACGTCGTGCACATCGATCACGGCATCGGCATTTATCAAGGCCTGCGGCAACTGTCCGTGGCGGGCGCGGCGCGCGACTTCATGCTGCTGACTTTTCAGGACGAGGCCAAGCTCTACGTGCCGCTCGAACGCCTGGACCTGGTGGAAAAGTATCGCTCCCACGAGGGCGCCAAACCGCCGCTGGACCGCCTGGGCGGCGCCAGTTGGGAACGCACCAAGACGCGCGTCAAACGCGCCTTGCGCGACATGGCGCAGGAGCTTTTGCAACTCTACGCCGAGCGCAAAATGCGCGGTGGGGTTGCCGCTTCTACGGACACGCCCTGGCAGCGCGAGTTCGAAGACGCTTTTGAATTTGAGGAGACGCCTGACCAGCTCACCGCCCTGGCCGACATCAAGCGCGACCTGGAAAGCCCCGAGCCCATGGACCGGCTGCTCTGCGGCGACGTGGGGTATGGCAAGACCGAGCTGGCCATGCGCGCCGCATTCAAGTTGATTCAGGACGGCCGCCAGGTGGTGGTGCTTGCCCCCACGACGGTGCTGGCTTTCCAGCACTACACCACGTTTCGCCAGCGCCTGACGGCTTTCCCCGTGTGCGTGGAAATGCTCAGCCGCTTCCGCACCGCGGCGGAGCAGAAAACAATCATCGCCGACGCGGAAGCCGGCCGCGTGGACATCCTCATCGGAACGCACCGGCTGCTCTCCAAGGACGTACACCTGCGCGACCTGGGCTTGCTGGTTGTGGACGAGGAGCAGCGCTTCGGCGTGGCGGCCAAGGAAAAGCTGAAGAAAATGAAATCCGGCGTTGATGTGCTGACCCTGTCGGCCACGCCCATTCCGCGCACCCTGCACATGTCGCTCGGCGGGTTGCGCGACCTTTCCGTCATCGAAACCCCGCCCCGCGGCCGCCTGGCCATTCAAACCACCGTCGCACCTTTCAATCAGGCGCTCATCCAGTCCGCCATCATGCAGGAGATGCAACGGCAGGGTCAGGTCTTTTTCGTGCACAACCGGGTGGAATCGATCTTCCAGATGGCCGCACTTTTACAGCGCCTGCTGCCCACCGCGCGTATTGGCGTGGCGCACTGCCAGATGGGCGAAAAAGAGCTGGAGAGGGTGATGCTGAAGTTCATGCGGGCTGAATACGATGTGCTGGTGGCCACCTCGCTAATCGAAAACGGGCTGGACATCCCGCGCGCCAACACCATCATGGTGAATCACGCCGACCGCTTCGGCCTTGCGGATCTCTACCAGCTTCGCGGACGCGTGGGCCGCTCGAACCGCCGCGCCTACGCCTTCTTCCTTATTGCGTCGGAAGATTCGCTGACGCCCATCGCCAGGAGGCGCCTCGCGGCGCTAAAGGAATTTTCCGATCTGGGTGCGGGCTTTCGCCTGGCGGCGCTGGATCTGGAATTGCGCGGCGCCGGTAATCTGCTGGGGGCCGAGCAACATGGCCACTTGAACGCCATGGGGATTGACCTCTACCTCAAGATGCTGGAGCAGACGGTGGAGGAGCTGAAGGGCGCACCCGCCAAGATCGAAGTGCGCACCTCGCTCAACCTGGGCCTCGACATCAAGATTCCCGACGCTTACATTCCCGACGAGAACCAACGGCTGCGCATGTACAAACGCATTTCAAGCGCCGCCACGCCCGGCGAGCGGACGGACCTGGAAGCCGAGCTGGCCGACCGTTTCGGCCCCCTTCCCCCTTCGGTTTCCAACCTGCTGGACTACGCCTTGCTGAAAAGCGCGGCGGAGCGCTTGCTCGTCCAAACGGTGGAGCGCAAAGGGGATGAAATTTGGATCAAGTTCCATGAGCAGGCCCCGGTTGATGCGCAGCGGCTGGCGCAGTTGGTGCGGCGGCGCCGAGAGGCCAGCTTCCGCCCTGACCGTGTCCTGCGCTTCCGCATGCGCGAGCGCGAGGGCACCTTGCTGGCACAAGTCCAAAACGTCTTGCAGGAACTACACCCCCAGCCTTAAAATAAGTTGTCGGTGGTCAGTAACCCATAAAGACACCCCGATTACTGATGACTGATGACTTGCCGGGGGGGGGACGATGAAACGAGCGGTCAAAATTTTGGCAAGCGCCATCCTGGCGGCATCCTTTGCAGCGCCGCAAGTCCAGGCCGCCCACGTAGTGGAACGCATCATTGCCCGCGTTAACAGTGAGATCATCACGCAGCGACAGTATGAACGGGAAAAAGCCCAGCTCCGCGCGGGCCTGGCCCAGCAATACTCCGGCCCCGATCTCGACGCCAAATTAAATGATGCAACCAAGAACCTTCTGCGCGACCTGATCGACGAGTCGCTGATGGTCCAGAAGGCCAAAGACGAGGATGTCAACGTGGAAACGGACATCATCAAGAAACTGGATCAAATGCGCAAGCAGTATAACCTCGCGACCATCGAGGACCTGCAAAAGGAGGCGGAACAAGCAGGCGAGAATTGGGAGGATTTCAAAGACCATATCCGCCGCCAACTCCTCATGCAGGAAGTCATGAGCCGCGACGTCGGTTCCCGCATTGTGGTGACGCGGACAGAGGCGCGGCAATTCTACGATCAGCACAAGGAGGATTTCAAATCTCCAGGCCTGGTCCACCTCGCGGAAATCCTGGTTTCGACAGACAAGTACAAGCCTGAGGAGGCGGAAAAGCGCGCTAAGGATGCCGAGGCGGAACTCAAAGGGGGCGCGCGCTTTAACGAAGTGGTAAAGAAATATTCCGATGATCCCAGTGCAGACCAGAGCGGCGATATTGGCCCTCAGAAAATGGAATCCATCGCGCCATCGATCGCCGCGGCCCTCGGCAAGCTCGAAACCAATGAATACACCGACCCGATCCGCGTCAAGAGCGGCTTCCTGATCCTGAAGCTCATGGAACGTTTCAGCCCCGGCATCCCCACGTTTGATGAGGTTGAAGCGCGCGTTAACGAGACCTTATACAACCAGCGCATGGAACCGAAGTTGCGCGAATTTCTGAGCCAGCTTCGCAAGGACAGTTACTTTTTCATTGCGCCGGGATACATTGACACCGGGGCTGATACGCCCGGTGCGGCGCTGACCTCCGAAAAAACTCAATGAAGCAATCCTTCATCAAGGACCTTGCACCGGACTCACTGGTGCGCAGTACTTTCCTGGTTCAATCCAAAGAACGTAAGATCACCAGCAACGGCGCCGCCTATCTGGACCTCAGCCTGCAAGACACCACGGGCGTCATTTCCGCCAAACTCTGGGACTACTCCGAACGCACCACCCCTGCTTTTGAGGCGGACGACATCGTGCATGTGGAAGGGCATGTGGAAAGCTATCGTGGCACACCGCAGCTTCGCATCCGAAAGATCACCCTCTGCACGCCCGATGAAGTGAATCTATTCGATTATCTTCCACGCACCCAGCGTGACCCGGAAGAGATGTACGCGGCGTTGCTCGAGCGCGTGAGCCACATGAGCGAGGGGCCTCTCCGCGCACTGTTGCTGAGCATCCTGGTAGACGCGTCCGTGGCGGAAAAGTACAAGCTGGCCCCTGCGGCGATGAGCTATCACCACGCCTTCCTGGGTGGGCTGTTGGAACACGTGTCGTCGCTCATTGCCATGGCCGATCACGTGGTGGATCATTATCCCTGGCTGCGGCGCGACTTGATCGTGGCCGGCCTGGTGCTCCACGATATTGGCAAGACGGAAGAGCTGAATTTCACACGCGGTTTCCGCTACGCCACGCGGGGACAACTCATCGGTCATATCACCATAGCGCTGGAAATGGTGCAGACGAGGATTCACCAGATCCCTGACTTCCCGGGCGAACTCAAGGACGAGCTTGAGCACATTATTCTTTCCCATCACGGCAAGCTGGAGTTCGGCTCACCCAAGGAACCGATGTTTGCCGAAGCCCTGGTGGTCAATTTCCTGGACGAGATGGACTCCAAACTGGAAGCTGTGCGCGAGCAGTACGCGGCGGACCGGGACCGCCCGGGCGACTGGACCAGCCGCAATCCGGCGCTAAAGCGGGAACTGCTAAAGCCGCCAAGAGATTAAGGGTAAAGTGTAAAGGACAAATGGTATAAGGGAGACGGCACTTATTAGCCTTAACACCTTACCCTTTATCGGATCAGCCCATGACTTTCCTCTCCTCTCACGCCGTCTCGCGCACTCTCCCCCACCGCTTCCCTTTCCTCTTTGTCGACCAAGTTGCGGAATTCGTTCCCGGGCAGCGCATCGTGGCGATGAAGCATTTTTCCGTAAACGATCAAGCTGCGCGCGGGAATGCCCCGGGCGTCGCGATCATCCCCACCGGCGTCATTCTGGAACTCGTCACGCAGGTCGGCGCGGTATTGGTGATGGAGCGCCCGGAGATGGCCGGCAAGATCGCCCTGATCCTGCATATACCCTCGGCGCATATTATTAAACCGATTGAGGCCGGTGACACCGTGCGTGTGGAAGCCGAAGTGGTCCGGATGAAAGCGCAGTTCGGTGAGTTGCACGGCTCCATCTTCCGCGACGGCGATTTGGTGGCTGAGGGCCAAATGCGCTTCGGCATTGCCAACGCCGATGATGTCATGCCTGGTGGAAAGGCCGGTGGATCAGTTTGAGACCTATGTCGGATAATTACGCAGGTAGTGGGCGAGGGCAACGTCGCCAGACAAACTGCCATGCGGACGATCTGCTTGCAGGGTCAGCCTAACCGGGCTCCAGGCATTGGCGTGAATGCGGTCTCGATGCTCATGCCCCGACTCTCGCTCCCTCCGGAGATTCGGGGGGCCCAATTCAGCGTGGCCCAAGACATTTGTTGGTCTCCTTCTTGTTTACTTCCCAAGCAGTGAGACGTGCATGGAGAATGGTGCATTTGCACGAGCTGGCCCATCGCGAAAGGGGCCCTCGCTTGCGCCGGTCGTCCATCGTCACCTGTGAGGGATCTCGGGGTTGGGACAATTACCTGCTTCTGCATCGGATCGACGCGCAGCAGGCGCTCGACAACCTGACTGGTGTTTGACTCGCGCCTCATGAGTCGCATTTTGTCTCGAACGCCTGTGTTGGGGATCAAACATACCCGCCACCGGGTGTTGACAACCTCCCCCGAAGAGCACACAATCGCTGCAGGGATTGCTTGATAGTCGGCAATGTTGTTTTGAGAAGAAATCATCAACATGGTATTTGCGGACCTGCATATTCGCGATGTGGCTATCCGGCCGGCGCACATCCTGGCGCCCATGGCGGGCATCACCGACACGGTGTTCCGCCGCTTCATCAAGCGCCTGGGTGGTTGCGGGCTGATCATGACGGAATTTGTATCAAGCGAGGGCATGATTCGCCAGAACTTCCGTTCGCAGCGATATTTGTATTATACGAAGGAAGAGCGGCCCATCAGTGCGCAGATTTTTGGCGCTGACCCCGCGCACCTGGCAGAAGCCGCGCGCCAAATCGAAGACCTGGGATTTGACCTGGTGGACTTGAACCTCGGTTGCCCCGCCAAAAAAGTGGTCAAATGCGGCGGCTCCGGACTACTTCGTGACCTGCCGCTGCTGGAGAAAATCCTGCGCGCCATTCGCGCCGCCGTGAAGATTCCCTTCACCATCAAATTCCGTTCCGGGTGGAGCGACGAGGAAATTGTTGCCTTGCCAGTGGCGCGTTTGGCGGAGGACTGCGGCGCGGATGCTTTGGCCATCCATCCACGAACCCGCGTGCAGGGTTACAGCGGCCGGGCACAATGGGATATCATCCAGCAGGTCAAGCAAGCCGTGCGCATTCCCGTGATTGGAAACGGCGACGTGCTTAAACCCCAGGACGCCCTGGCGCTGCACGAACAGACCGGCTGCGATGCGGTGATGATCGGGCGCGCCGCCGCCTCTAATCCCTGGATTTTCCGCCAACTCGCGGAATTCTTTGCCACGGGCGCCTACCCCGCGCCGGCTGACGCCGACCGCTACAAGTTGATTCGCACTTATTACTCTATGCTCGTCACCGAGGAAATTCCCGGCGCCCTCGGCAAGATGAAGCAATTTGCAAGCTGGTTTACGCATGGCGTGCGCAGCGGAACGGAACTACGGCGGCAGGTGCAAAGCGCGCGCGAAACAGGTGAAGTGCTCGCGCGCGTGGACGCGTTCTTCACCTCGCTCGCCGCCCACCCGGAAGCGGCAATCGCCTCCTGAAAGAACAAGGGGACCTTGATGGAGCCTCCCAGCGAGAATAAACGAAGTCAGCGTCGGGTCGAAGCGGCCATCCCTATCCGGGTGAGAGGGCTGGACGCGGCCGGCCAGGAGTATGACGATGCCACCACCGCGCTGGAAGTGAGCCGGCGCGGCCTCTCCTTTCTCACCAAGCACGATTTGGCCGTCTTTGCCGCGCTCACCGTTGTTATCCCCGGCCGCGGCCCGGTTCGGCCCGACGAGGGACCCACGGATTTTTTTACCGAAGCCACCGTAGTCCGCAGCGTCAAAGAAGACGCGGAATTCTATCGCACAAGCGTTCGCTTTATGGGAGCCACTCTTCCCATGTATAGCGCCGAGGGCGTCTGACGGCCTTTTCTTCTGGTGGCGTATCCTTTCAGTGAAAGCTCGCACAAGTTAATTGCTCGTTGTTGGTCACTGCTGAACGGCGAGCGCTTCCTCTGGGTTTGACTGCACCGCCTGCACTGCCCGGGCCTTTTCGAATTCCTGGATGAGCTTCTTGGCGATCCCCTTCGCTGCGCGCGCGCCGTCCATGGCAGTAACTTTGCCCGTAGCAAGGACCATTCCCGTACGGGAGTCACTCACAGAATAGGTCCAATCATAAGTGAACAAGGGGCGGTTGACATTAACCACCAACTCCCCGCCCTTGTAACCATTCACCACACTGAGTCCGAGAACCCGAAATTCCATATCGTTCAGTAGTTCCTTTTCCAGGACAAAAGGGTTGAAAAACGTAGTTTTTGTGGTCACACGCAGGGTGCGGGCTTTGGCAAGTGCCGCGATCGGACTGGGCTGATCTTCCGGCGCGGGCTCCGAGTTGGAGACGACCGCGGACGGCGCGAGATTTTTTCCCGTGCCCAGCACCACATGCAGACCTTGACCGGGCAGCCCCGCGACACTCTCCACGGGAACCGCAAATTGCTGTCCCCCGATATTCTGCGAACCCGTGATGATTCCCAGGAGTTGGCCCCGCGAATTGACCAACGCGCCGCCCAGTGCGCCTTGAGGACTGGGTGCCATGAACTGAATAACTCGATAGCCGTGGCCCGCCCCTATAACTTCATCGGCCAGCCTGACCGGGCCCAGAACACCGTCAGAGGACGACCATGCCTTCGCTCCGTCGGCGTCCAACACGTGGATTTTATCGCCCATCATTGCTTCTCCCAGCGCCGCCTCGGCGAAAGACGCAAGTCCACTGGCAGTAAAGTGCAGCGCGGCCACGTCGCGGCGCTCATCGAATCCCATCAGATCAACTTGGTCGTAGATTTCGCCATCTGACAACCGCACCTGCACTTCCTGCGCACCCTTAATGGGATGGTAAGCCGTGAGCAGGATGCCGTCGGAACGAATGATCGCACCGGTGCTCACGCTCAGCACGCGGCCGCCACCATCCCCCACGATGATGAGTGCCATGGATTGCTCAGCCTTGTGGAAGATGTCCGCGTTACCCTGCCCGGCACCTGCCTGCGTAGCTTCTTGGGCAGCCCAGACCATGCCCGTGGCCAACCCCAAGCCCATTACCAAAAACCAGAATGTGCGCTTCATGGCAACCTCCTTGTCGGATCGTTCTGGACCGGAAGGAGGCAATCGGGCCACCAAACCATGAATTCCGAGGGGCATTTCTGCAATGGCTGCGAGACTGTGCAACTAATTGATAACATGGGAGTTGGTGTAGTTTCTAACTAACGGGATCCCCCGCCCCGTGCCGCCCGTCGCGCAGAGAATCCAAGGAAGGCCCACTCAGGCGCCAGAACCGGCATGCAGTGTCAGGAAAAGTTGGCAATTCGGGGACGATGAAAATCGTTGGAAAGTGCAGACTCCTGGCTAGCTCTTGCGGTTCTTTTCGGTTTGGAACAGGCGGTAGGCTTCGCTCTTCGAAACGCCGCGGGCGCGGGCCACAATTTTCAAAGCGACTCGTTCATCGACCTTCCGCCCAGCCATGACCGCTTGGATTTCGGAAATGATGGACCTTGCAGGTGGAACGCCGCCATCAGCATCGGATACGACATGCAGTCCAATCAGTACGGTAATTTCGCCTTTCGCCGGCCGCCTCTTCAAATATTCGAGAGTAGCCCCGATAGTTCCCCGCAGGAACTGCTCGTGGACCTTCGTCACTTCCCGGGCAATAACGATCTCCCGCTCGCCGAGGATTTCCCGCGCGTCCTTGAGCATCTCCAGCAGGCGATGCGGCGCCTCGTAGAAAACCAGCGTCCGGGTGGCGTCTTTGAGTTCCTCCAAAGCCTTCCTGCGCTCGCTCCTCTTGCTCGGCAGGAATCCCAGAAAACGGAACTTATCCACGGGCAATCCGGAAGCCGCCAGCGCCGCCACGAAGGCCGAGGCGCCGGGCACGGGGATTACGGGAATACTGTGGCGAACCGCGAGGTGCACCAGGCGGAAGCCCGGGTCTGACACCACGGGCATGCCGGCGTCCGTGACCAAGGCAATGCTGCTGCCCTCTTCCATCTGAATGACCAGCTCGGGCGCGCGCGTCATCTCATTGTGCTCGTGATAACTAACGGTGCGCGTCTGAATCTGGTAAGCATTCAGGAGTTTCTGTGTGCGGCGGGTGTCCTCGCAGGCAATCAGGTTCACCTCTTTGAGGATCCGAATGGCTCGCAGCGTGATGTCCTCAAGATTTCCAATCGGCGTGCCGACTACATAAAGCCTCCCGTGTTCGCCATTGGCTGGCTCCAACGGATCAAGAAAACTGGCTCGTGCTGGCATATGAGGTTGACCATCCGCAATTTGAAATCAAGTCGCAGGAACAGTGTATCAAGTCGGTGCGTCTATCTCAAGCCGGTCGGCGGAGCATTCGGAAATCCGGTGGCACCGTTCATCGACCAAGGGGTCCGTGTCAGGCGCCAGGACCGCCCGGGCAAGGTCCGCGATTCGCCGCGCCGGCGGCAAGGGGAGCGGTACCCACCGTAACTTTCTCGCCGCCCGGCGCATCTCATGAGGGAGTCAATTCACACGCAGGGACATCTTGGGCTTTATCACCACGCGCTTGATGTGGTAGTATAAAGGAACGTCGTGGCGGACGAACTGCAAACTCCATGCCGATACAACCCCGATGCGCCGTCCGCCATCATGGTATAAGGGTAACGCAAAGCCTCGCGCCCGGGCGAAGGATGAGCCCGAGGAATGGGAACAAAGGTTAATGTCAACCAGCAACCTTCAGGTTGAAGCCAGCCCGGAAAAGATTCCACCCAAGAACGTGCACTCGCTCGAGGAGACGTTCGAAGTCACGCTCGTCGACCCCCCATCCCTATTCGTTTCCGCCTACCGCCAGATCCGCGACTGGTTTCGTGAACCGAAGATGACGGTGCCCGCGCAATACTATCGCGGCGAAGTCAATCTGCCGGCCACGGACATGCGCCCCTGGTTCATGGATCTCCCCTCCCAGATCAAGGTGGCATTTGAAAGGCCCCGCGACCCGATTGGAAATTACAACTATGCGCAGCAGGAAAAGCGCGCGCTGTGCGCCCTCGTCGTGGCCCTTGCCTTGGGAGCGGGCGGCTGGTTCTGGAGACGGGACATCGGTTTGTTTTTAGGGGTGATAGCAGGATTCGCGGTGGGCGAATTCGTGGGCTCGCTCATCTTCAAGAATCGGCAGTACCCTCCCGACATTTGGCGCGACTATCGTCAGCAGGCCGCGTCCTGGGTCAATTCCTTGCTGGTGCACGGCATTGCGCTGACCCTGCTCTTGCTTCCCTACGTCCTTTCCCGCATGTGGCAGCCGGTGAAAGCCGCCACTAAGGCCGAGGTTGTGGATATCTCACCCTACCTCCCGCTAATTCCCGACGCAAAAGGCAAGAAGGCGGGAGGCGGTGGAGGCGGTGGTGATCGCTCGCCGACACCAGCGTCGAAAGGCGCCGTTCCCAAGTTTGCAAAGACGCAGCTGGCACCGCCCATGGCGGTCATTCCCAACCCGAACGCGCAACTGCAGGTTCCACCCACGCTGTTGGGGCCACCGGAATTGAAGCTCCCGCAAATGAGTTCTAACATGCCCTGGGGTGATCCGAACGGGGTGGTAGGGCCC